>JABGOW010000309.1 GCA_018645275.1 Verrucomicrobiota bacterium | reverse complement strand
CCTGGCAGGTGTATCAGCTTTGCAGCCAAAAATAGGCTCAAAGAGAACTGCGGCTGGACCGCGCGAGCCGACTTGGCCCACGGGCCTCTTCTCGCGCTTTTCCAGCCTCTGGGCTAGTGTGTTGCTGTGCATTGGCTGATAAGCTCTTGGCTCCTGCCAGACGAGCTGGCAGGGGCCAGGCGTCAACATCTGAACGTTATCAATTCCTTTGGGCTAGTCAGTTTCAGAGGTTCGATGCATTCATGATGCGATTATTATGCGCGCAGTATGCGCGCAAGTCAAGATGTGTTTGTCAAAGCCTCATTTAGGATCAACTGCGCAAGTGCCTGTTTGGCAATGAGATAGGGGAATGTGCGTTGGGTTGGCACGGTGGCTGCGATTATCGTTAGGTCAGATCCGAAAAAGGGTTTTAACCGCGGATGGGCGCGGATTACACGGATAAAGGATGATGGTGATGCAAGAATCTGACTATCAGAGAGCCAAAATGCCCTATGGCACCCAGAGCTTCTCTATATCGGTACCCATCCGTGCCCATCCGCGGTTGAACCCCCTTATGAATGCAGCTTCGTTTATGGTGGACCGTTCGTCGCGCTTCGCGCTATGGAGGGCAAGCTGATTGAGAGGCTCTCTGCTGGTGATCGCACTCGGATTACGATTACGAGCGCGATTATGATTATGATTGATACAGGTGCACTGAGATAGGTCACAAATAGGGAAATAGATTGAAGCGGTTATATAGTTCTGGCAGGATGGGCGAGCATAAAAATCTTGAAGGGACCGTTGTGCCCAAATGGTGTAGGGGATTGGGTTGTGGGCGGGTGTGGATTTGCGAATCAGGAGTTAGTGTCTAATGAAGTTCGATAGAAGCTTTTTGACGGCCAGCGTTGCCTGCATTCTACTCTCGCTGGTTGGTGTTGCGAGTGCTGCGCTTCGACCGCAGCGCGTGGATTTTGACAGTCTTGAGCCCGACGACTATGTCCCCGGTGAGTTGCTGGTTCAATTTGCACCGGGAGTGTCTCTGGATGATTGCAAGGGCATCCATGTTTCGGCAGCTTCCGAGGTGAAGCGGACCTATCGCATCATCCCGTGGCAGCTTGTTCGTGTAGACAAGCGCTATTCGCTCCAGTCGGTTGCGGACACCTACCTGACTGACAGCCGTATTTTGCATGTTGAGCCCAACTACCGAGTGCACGCGATTGAGACGGAGCCGAACGATGCCCGCTTCGGCGAGCTCTGGGGGATGGAGCGGATCAACGCGACCGAGGCATGGGACATCACGACCGGGAATTCGAACATCGTGGTGGCCGTCATTGATACCGGCATTCGCCGCGATCATGAAGATCTAGCCGCCAACATGTGGACGAACCCCGACGAGATCGCGGGCAATGGTGTCGACGACGACGGTAACGGCTACATTGACGATATTCATGGGTGGGACTTCGTCAATGACGACAACGATCCCACTGATGACCAGGGGCATGGGACGCATTGCGCGGGCACGATTGGTGCTGTTGGAGACAACTTCGTCGGTGTGGCAGGGGTATGCTGGAACGTGAAGCTTGTTGCACTGAAATTTCTCAGTGCCTCAGGCAGCGGGAGCACGGCCGACGCGCTCTCAGCCGTTGAATATGCCACGGGCCTGAGCCGCCACATCAAGTTGACCAGCAATAGCTGGGGTGGGGGGGGCGCGAGCGTGGCGCTGCAGCAGGCGATTGAGGCCTCGGCCGCGTCCAACCAGCTTTTCATCGCCGCAGCCGGCAACAGCAGCACGGACAACGACACCATTCCCCACTATCCCTCCAGCTACGAAAGCGAGAGCATCATTGCCGTGGCCTCCATTCAGGTGGATGGCAATCTCTCCGGCTTTTCCTGCTATGGCGAGACCTCTGTGGACATTGCCGCCCCCGGCTCCGCCATTCTGAGTTCGGTCCCGTCAACGACAAACAGCTATGACGTTTTCAGCGGCACCTCGATGGCAACCCCGCATGTTGCCGGTGCGGCGGCACTGTTGTGGGGCATGGAGCCTGAGGCCCCGTGGGAACAGATTCGTGATGCAATCTACAATGGGGGTGCCGAGAACGCTGCATTGGTCGGCAAGATGACGCAGGAGCGTGAGCTGGATCTGCTGGGGGCACTTCGCGAGCTGGGAGCCTCTATGTCGGTAGACCGCGTGGCGTATCAGTCGGATGCTCTGGTGCGGATTTCCGTCACAGATCCCCAGGTTACGGGAGCCGTGGCTTCAGTGGATGTCGCCTGGGAGACCGTTGATGCCGGCTCTGTCGCCCATGCGTCGGGGATTGTGTCTTTGACCCCGAGCTCTCCGGGGGCGCAGGACTTTCTTGGTTCGCTCCAGCTTGAAACGGGGGTGAATGCCGATCACGATGATACGCTCACGCTTTCCTATACGGGACTCAATGCCCGGGTCATCAGTGTGGCGGTCCCCATTGATGACGTCGCCCCGGTGATTAGTAGCGTAACGGTCACGAATGTCTCGGACACGGTGGCCACATTGGTGTGGGATACGGACGAGTCATCGGACAGCTACGGTCTCGCCGATCGCTACCTCCCACCGGATACGGGAAATTGGCAGGGGAGTTCGGTGCTTGTAGACTGGGGCGTAGAGCAGGCCAGCTTTGCGCACCGTGTGACGCTTCAGGATCTATTCGCGCAACAGCGTTACTTCTACGCCGTTCGCTCTACAGATGCCGCCGGCAATACGGCGACTGTTCCCGTCGACCTGACCCTTTCTGCCGAAACCAATTATCCCAGCTTCGTCACCCTTGAGCGTGCGAACGCATTCCAGGACTACATGGACAGTGGGGAAGGACGTTGGACGCATGCGGGGCTGGACGACTGTTGGGAGTACGGGTTGCCCACGAGCGGGCCCGGCGAGGCCAGTACGGGAACGAACTGCTGGGCGACATTCCTTTCAGGCGACTACAACGACCTTATGAACGCGTGGCTCGTCTCGCAGCCGGTCTGGGTGGGGGCCAATCCCTACTTGCGTTTCAACTCGTGGCACGCAATTGAGTCAGGTGCGGATTTTGGCGTGGTTGAGGTCAACGGTGGCGAAGGCTGGATCAATGTTACCGACGAGGGTTTTGGCACGACATTGATCGACGGCGAATCGGATGGATGGCAAGCGGTTGAGCTCCGGCTTCCCGAGACTCTGGCCAACCGCACGATTGAAACGCGCTTCCGCCTACAGTCGAACCGCGAAACAACCTATGCCGGATGGTACCTGGACGATTTCTCCGTGCACTACACCTATGACCCCGGCCTTGGTATTCGTGACCTTGTCCTTCCGGCCGACGATAGTCTCGCGCTTTCAGGTGGGAATGATGATGACGGTTTCCCTGAGCCGGGCGAGACCGCAGACGTGAAATTTGAGATGATGAACACCGACTCAACGCTGGCTTTCACCGGGGTCACGGCTACGGTGGATTGTCCCTCCGAGAGTGTGACCATTGTGGATGGCTACGATACGCTCGACTTTGGAACCGTTGAGGCTGCGGCTCCCATGGAGAGTACAGACAGCATTCGTATAATTCTCGATTCCGATGCCGCCAGCTTCGACGACCCCATTACGTTCTTCTTCCATATTGAGGCGGATGGCGGGTACAGCGCCGAACGCACCTTCAGCTTCGGCTTTGCCGAACGAGATACCATCGAAGGCTCGGTTTCCAACACCGTAGGAACGCCGATTGAAGATGCCGTCGTGACGGCTGTGGCGGCAGACGGTACCGAGTTTACGGCCCGGACGGACGCCAATGGGGACTATATCCTTGCCGGCCTCCTCTCAGGCGTTCCCTATGATCTCCAGGCCAGCCGTACGGCGGTCTATTCGCCTTCCGATTGGATCACTACCAATGCACCGGCTTCCGACGTCGATTTCATCCTCGGCAAGGCCTACGCCGATCTTCTGCCGGACTCCGTGGATCTCACGCTTCGGCAGTATGATCAGGCAGTCGTCTCCCTTGCCATTGCAAACACCAACGCGTCATCGACCATGACGCTACAGCTTGATCCCTCCTCTGATTTCGACGGCGAAACCGTGGCCGTGAGCTATACGCCCAGTGGAACCGTTACCGTGCCGCCGGGAGGCGTTACCCTGGTTGCAGCCGAAATTGCGATCAACTGGACGGAGACGGGGACCACCAATGGCAACCTGACGCTGACGGGTAATGCCGTAGCGGGAACCACGGTATCCGTTCCGGTGTCGATCTACGTTGTCCCGGGCCCAGCGCTCTCCCTTACCGATGCCATTGCCGACGATGCCGACGATGATGGTTTCGTGGAGACCGGGGAAGCGGTGTCGCTTGATTTGACGGTAGCGAATTACGGTGCCGCCGAATCCTTTGGCGTGACAGGCCTCGTCAGTTTTGCGGGTGCGAGCGGTGCGACGATGACATCCGCCGCGGTGTCGTTTGGTGATCTTGCCGTGGCAGGCAGCGCAGACAGTGTGGGCGAAGCGCAGTTTGTTGTAGACGGCGGTGCGGTCGAGGGAGATGAGCTCCCCTTCGTTCTTGATGTCTGGGACAGCACCAACACGCATTGGCAGTTTGAATTCGACTTCACGGTTGAGAATCGGAATAGCGTGTATGGCGATGTCACAGATGCGGCGACTACGTTGCCCATGGAGGGCGTGACGGTCCGCGTCCGAGGGACGGATGAAGCGTTCTCGGGTCAGAGCGACGCGACGGGGGCATATGCTGTTCATGGTTTGGGCAGTGAGGCCTACACCGTTAGCGTGGATGGGGTATCCGGGTATGGCACGCCGCCCTCTCAAACGGCGGACACAACACTCGGTGATGTGAATATCGACTTCGTCATGCCGCCACTGGACATCAGCTACGCGCCGACGTCGTTCCCCGCGCTGGTGCTCGATGAGGGCCGTTCGCTGACGGAGACGCTCACCATCACGAACAATGGAATTTCGGCAGTAGAGATTCGGCTGTCTGCGGCGATGGAGGAAGGCCCGCTGGATGCGCCCGAAGCGTTTGTTGCCCCGTCGGTAGATTGGGATGCGCTGACGGAAGTCGAGGCGGTTACGGGCACCATGATTGTGCGATTCCATGACGGTATTGCCGCCAACCAGATCAACAGTGTCTGCGGGGATCTGGGTGCCACGGTTCTGCGTCGCCTCAAGCGCATACCGGCCTGTCTGGTTCAGGTGGCGGATGGGGTCACGATGGCGCAGCAAGCGCAGGAGCTGGGCGAGAGTCCCGCAGTGGCCTATGTGCAGCCGAACTACCGCCGCCAGCTTTTCAGTGACGCGCCGATGCGCACCGAGCCCAACGACGCCTACTACGGTTACGAATTCCTGTGGGGGCTCGACAACCAGGGGCAGGATGAGGGCTCGAGCGATGCCGATATTGATGCGCCTGAAGCCTGGAGCCTGACGCATGGGAGCTCGAATGTGATCGTCGCCATTCTGGATACGGGATGTGACCTCACCCATCCCGATCTCGTGGACAATCTCTGGGTCAACCAGGGGGAGATCCCCGGAAACGACATTGACGACGACGGCAACGGCTATGTGGATGATGTGCACGGCTACAACTTCCTGGCTGACGATTGGACCTGGCCGATCTGGTGGGACGATCCCACCCCGGTTGACGATGTAGGGCACGGTACGCACGTGGCGGGAATCATTGGTGCCACGGGCAACAACGGCATCGGTGTTGTCGGAGTCAACTGGAATGTCCAGCTCATGATCCTGAAGATCGGGGATCGCCTGGGGGTATCTGATTTTGCGGCCGTTGAGGCGCTTGAGTACGCCATCGACCATGGCGCCCGCGTCTCCAACTGTAGCTGGGGTGGAGGGGCAAACAGCGCCGTCTTCCACGATATGATTCTTGTTGGCGAAACCAACGATCATCTCGTGGTGTGTGCAGCAGGAAATGACGGCTCCAACAACGACACGACTCCGGTGTATCCAGCATCAGACAGCGCCCCGAATGTTCTGGCCATTGCATCCATCGACAACAATGGCCTCTTGGCGGTTGACTCGAACTACGGTCAGAGCTACGTGGACATTGCGGCGCCCGGGGTCGACATTCTGAGTACCTATCCGACCAACGCCTACACCGAGCTGAGCGGGACGTCGATGGCCTGTCCGCATGTTGCCGGCGTGGCCGCCTTGCTGGCGGGCTATGCGCCCAAGGCCTCCTGGTCCATGATCAAGGAAGCCCTTTTGGTCAGCGCGGTTCCAGACGAAAGACTGGCGGACAAGCTTGTGAGCGGCGGGTGTCTCAATGCCTACCGGGCGTTGACAACGGTGGGCGCGGATTGGCTCGGCTTTGATCCTGAAACGTTGAGCCTGGCACCCACTGCATCAAGCAACGTGACGGTGCATGTGAACGAAAACAAGACCCTACTGCCTGGTGTGTACCAAGCCGATATTGTCCTTGAGTCTGGTGCGACCCGCACGAATCTGGTGCCCGTTGATTTGACCGTCAACTACGCACCGTTTCCCTCGGTGGAGTCCTCCCGCATCGACGACAGCCCGAGCGGCGACGATGATGGCTATGCAGATCAGGGTGAAACCGTTTCCCTTTATGTCACTCTGTACAACCGCGGGTCCCTCGCGCTGGGCGCCACAACCGGAACGCTCCAGTCCAGTGACCCGAGCGTCACGGTTGATAGCGGTGCACTGTCGTGGCCTGCCATGGACAGCGGGCAAGCGAAGGAATCCTCCGCTGCGGCAACCCTCACGTTTGCGAGCGGCGGTGAGCGCGATGTTGCCTTCACACTTGATGTGAGCGATGGCATCCACGCGGATTGGACCGACTTGGAGCTGACCGTTCACGTGGGCACGCGCTACGCCCTCTCCGGGCAGGTGCTTGCCGGCCCCGCAGGGACGCCGATTGAGGGCGCGGTGGTTTCGTTCTACGGGGCCAATGCCGGAACGGCAACCAGCGCTGCTGATGGCACCTACCGCGTAACCGGCCTCGTCGATGGCACCATGGCGCTGCGTGCGCACGTCGATGGATACGGTTCTCCCGCGTGGAGCGACGTTGCGCTGGGTGGCAGCGATGCAGTGGCCGATTTTACGCTTGGTCAGCCTGCGGTTCCAGTCCTTCCCGCCACGGTCCTGCAAGCTGCCCTGGCGGGATCAAGCAACGCCTCAAGCGTCAGCGTTGTGAATGCCGGGGTGACCGATTGGTCGTACACCGTTCACGAAATGTTGCCGACAGAAGTTGCTGTCTTCGCGGATGAGGATCGACTCACAACCGTTGAAGCCCTTCTGAGTGGTCTCGGGTTTGAGGTAGACGGCTATGCCGACAACCTGACCGAGGGGTATACCTTTGATGCCGGCAATTTCATGCCCTACGACATCTGTATCGTTGATTTGGGTGGTGAGTCCGGGTACGGGCGGAAGTACTCAGATCAGGAAGTGGCCGTGTTCGAGGCCTATCTGGAAGCGGGTGGAAAGCTGATTCTGACGGGCCGCAATCTTCTCGGGAGCCCGGACAACCAGGTATTGGCTGAACTGATCGGCTCCGAGAGCGTGGGTCTGCAGGCGGATGCTGTGAGCGAAGCCTCCGCCACGGGCGCTTCCGATGCCGCACTGGCAGGCGTCTACTGCACAGTCGACAGCAACGACGTGATTGCCGTGACCTCGCGCCGCTACGATGATGCCGTTGCCGATGGGGTTTCCGGCGTTGGTCTCCTGACGGTGGGAAGCGGGCATAAGCTGATCCGAAACACAAGCATGGTTGGTGAA
>JABGOW010000500.1 GCA_018645275.1 Verrucomicrobiota bacterium | reverse complement strand
CCTCGGCGCTCAAGGCATTCGGTGCCGTGGGACGGGTCATCGCGCACGATGGCGAGCTCGCAGCCACCCGCGACCACCTCGCCTTGTCGGGCGCCAGTCATGCGCTCCTCGCCGTGAAGACCTTCCACTACGCCGCTGCCACGGCCGCGTTCGACCGCCTCGACACCGAACTGCTGGCGCTGGAGGGGGACTACGAGACATTTATCCAGCCCCATCTTGCATCCCACCAGGCGCTCTTCAATGCGGCATCGGTCGACCTCGGAGCCCCGGCGGCCGAGCGTGCGCTCTCCAACGACGCGTTGCTGGCACGCGCGCACAAGGGCGAACTCGCGCCCGCCATGGCGGAGCGGATCTGGGCCATGGGGCGCTATCTCAACGTCGTTGGCAGCCGCCATGACGGGGACCCGGTCCATCTAACCGGGCTCTGGAACGCGGACTACTCCCCGATGTGGGCCATCCACCTGATGAATATCAACATGCCGATGATCCACTGGCATATCATGGACGGGAACATGGCCGAACAGATGCTCCCGTTCTTTGATCTGTTCGACGCGTTGATCCCCGGCGGCCGCATCAATGCCAAACGACTCTACGGCGCGCGCGGGGTCTACCTGAATCCCATCCCCTGCGGACCGGAGGACGGCATCGTCAAGATCATCAGCAATCACCTGCTTCACCTTCCGGGCAACAACGCCTGGGTGGCGCAGCACTACTGGGACTACTACCAGTTCACACTCGACAAGACGTTCCTGGCCGAGCGCGCCCTACCCCTCATGCGGGAAGCGGCCCACTTCTATGAGGACTACCTGATCGAGAACAAGGACGGCTTCTACGACATCATCCCCAGTAACTCACCTGAGAATGGTCCGCGCGATGCCGAGGGCAAGCACCTGGCCAACAGCCACCTGGCCACGCAAGTCAACTCCACGTGGGAATATGGTGCCATCCGCGAAATGCTGGCCAACCTCGTTGACGGCGCCACCACGCTTGGTGTCTACCGGGACGAGATACCAACCTGGAGAGGCATGCTCGAGAAACTACGCCCCTACGAGATCAATGCAGAGGGCGCAATTCGTGAATGGCTCTACCCGGGAATGTACGACAATCCTGCGCATCGCCACATGACCCACGTCTACCCGCTGATGCCAGGACTTGAGATCAACCGCGAGGATACGGCGCCAGAACAGTTCGAGGCGTTCGTCAACATTGCCCGCAACCGCCTCGAGGCCGGGCTCCAGCACCAGACCGGCTGGTCCCTGATGCACCAGGCCAACGTCTATGCCCGCGCCGGCGACGGCACCATGGCGCACCAATGCCTGGCCTGGCTGGCCCAGGCCTGCCTGCTCGAGAACTTCCTGACGACGCACAACGACTGGCGCGGCGGTCCGGTAACGATGTCGCAGGGCCCCATCTTCCAGATCGAGTCCAATATGGGATTCGTCTCGGCAGTTCAGGAGATGTTGTTCACCTCGCGGGTCGGGGTCTTGAAGCTATTGCCGGCCTTGCCGGAGCAATGGAACTCCGGCACCGTAAAAGGGATGCGTGCGCGCGGCGGCGTGGCACTGCATGAGCTCGAATGGACCGAAGGAGGCAGGGAGATTCGTGCCACCATCGAAGCCCAACAGTCCGGTTCGCTACGCATCGTATTGCCCAGCCTAGTGCAAGCCGCATCGCTCAACACAGAGGCAATCGACAGCATCAAAGACCGGGCGTTCAGCGTCAACATCCCGGCCGGCGCCCGTGTTCGCCTCAACATCCGGCTGGCGCCCGTGCAGTGATGCTCCAAAGTTCGGACAGAAGACGCTAGAAGATTGTCATCCTGAGCTTGCCGAAGGATCTCCATGGCAAACAGACTGGAGATCCCTCGCTGCGCTCGGGATGACAGAGCTGCTCTCTCTTCCGTACTCGTACACGCACTCGTACACGCAAATCTCCCAATAACGGACCTGAGTAAGAGGGAAAGAGATCGGCGTGTACGAGTACGGGGGACGCTAACCACAACATCTGGGGGCTACTTGAGTAAAGGGCATACCCCCTATGCGCACAACATAAAGCGCCATTCACCACTAGCCCCCCACCATTGACTCCCAAGCCTCAATACGGGTATATTCCACCCATGCCCCCTCCCGAACCCATAAGGCGTTATCCTTTTTTCACGGAAGGCGTCTGTCTTGATGAACTGGTTTACGCGGAGCTGTGGCAATGGAGTCACCCTCGACTTACAGCGCCCTACTGGCGCTTCTACTGGCATACCCGCCCGGGGGCCAGGCTTCAATTGGATGACCAGCAGATAGAGCTGACACCAGAGCAAATTGTACTCGTCCCACCCCACACGCCGTTCGACAGCACGATGGACCCCATCGGTCCGGCAGGAACTCCGGTAGGCAGTCTCTATGCCCATTTCCGCCTCGGCATGCCGTACGACCGAACCCCACCCGACTTGCTCTCATTTCCGGCGGGGGCCATTGTCCGCAGGGAGCTTGAACTGCTCTGCAACGAGCGACTCGAGGGGCGAGCTGCGATTGTGGGCCGGGAGTTCCTCTTCATCCGAATCCTGGTCGACGTGCTACTCTCAATTCCCCAGAACGCCTGGCCGATACCTGTCAGGGATGAACGCCTGAAGCGCGCCATCTCCTTCATGCGCAACAACATGGACCGTCCCCTGACACTCGAAGAGATTGCACAGGTTGCAGGGGCAGGCAAGAGTACGTTGAACCGATTGTTCTCACGTGAGATCGGGCAATCGCCCTACCAGCACCACCTGGAGCTTCGCCTCAGACACGCTTGTGACCTGCTGCACTACCGGAGATCAAGCATCGAGCAGACCGCTGAAGCATGCGGGTTCATCGACCGCACCCATTTTTCCAAGCTGTTCACACGTCGATATGGACAATCGCCCGCCAGCTATCGGATCAGCCACCGGGAATGGCGCCCCCCGCCCGACGAGGGATCCACAGAGCCCGACCTGACTCCACGGAAGCGGAAGAACACCTGAGCAGAATATACCCATATCGAGCGGTATTGTCACTAGCACCTTTCGCTGCCTTTTTGAGATAATTGAGGTCATTGATTGGCGGAATAGTCTGTCTACATGACATGAAGGAGAATGAAATGAAGCGTTCCATCACAATACGGCTGGCCTTGGCGCTGGCGTTCTGCGCCCTGGCACAGATGACGAATGGCGCAACCATTACATGGACCTCGACGCCCTATACGCACCCCGGTACACTGAAAGATGTGATGGGCACCGGGCAGTTCGACCAATCGGGGCAGCTGGTCTATGCCGAGAATGTCGGCGGCAGTGCCGTGACATTCGATGGAATCGATTTCTTGGCTCACTCTGGCGATGCTTGCCCTAACCCAGCTTCTGTATTTCATGTTGATTCGGGCACCAATCCGTTGTCTCATCCTGGTGCGTGGAGTGCTGCCGCAACCACGATCACGCTAGGCAGCGGGGCGGGGCAAATTGGTAGTGACTTGATTGTTGGCATGTCCTACCGGATTCAGCTCTATCTGATGGACGGACGGAACGCAGCGTACGCTATTGGACGGTATGCCAAACTGGATGGCCAGAACATGGGAGTTTATGCAAGCGCCAGTAGTGACCCCGCCAGCTACGGTGATGGATTGCTTGTTACAGGAACCTTCGTGGCAGATGCTGCTACTCAAGCGTTTACCAATGAAGTTTTCACTTCTGCTAACGCGAGTGCTGGTGCGCAGGTCAATGCGTTGCTGCTCTACGAAGACGTGCCTGATCTCAACGATGAGGTCGTCATCATAGGCCCTGGTATCAGGAACGGCGATTTCAACGATGACAGTGACCTCGGCGACCAACGCACCTTCGCACAGACCCCGACCTGGGAGAACATGGGGAACGTCGACCAGTCGGACAGCGTAACCCGTCTGCAGGCCGATGCGAACCCCGATGAAACGCGCCATGCGCTGGTGTCGGGCGATTCGACCCGCGTTCTGGCACAGGACACCGGCCACGATATCGGCGTAGGGAACACGTTCACCGTGCGCTACTCGTGGGTACCCAAGACGAACTGGGACCTAAACGACGATGAAGTGCGGGTGACGCTGTTCGTCACGAGTGACGATACAATCGACGGCACACAGACGATTCTGGCCACACTTGACTCGGGCAAGACCGCCGTAGACCGTCATGTCTGGCAGTACGCCTATGGGTCGGTTACGATCAACAACGTCAAGTATGCTGGCAAGCGGCTCTTCATCTCCATCGACCCCACGTCGGGCGCCCTGTCAACCGCGTTTGCTCGCATTGATAATTTCAACCTGGTGGTCAATGTTCGTGATAGCCATCTCTACGAGCTGGGTGAAGCGGGTACTATTAATGCTACGGGCAACAAGCCCAAGGATTCGGTGGGAGGGAGCGACTTTGGGGCTGGCGCAAACCTGACCGTTGCCAGCAGTAGCCCCTCTCCTGTTTCCACCCACTATGCAGTGTTCAATGGTGTGAATGCGCACTATTACAACGGCAACCTTTCGCAGTTTGTTACCGATGATTTTGCCGTTGAACTCTGGGCTCGCGCCGATAATACAACGCAAGATGCTATGCTATTCCAAACGGGAAATGGTGACGGTCGTCTTCAGTTTGCTCTTACGGGTGGCTCTTGGAGTGCCTTGTACTATAACCTTGGATCTATAGGGGATGCGGTAACAGCGGGGGCTGGAACTTGGACGCATCTGGCGGTCGTACGCCACGCTGGCAGTTCTACCTTCTATGTCAATGGTATAGCCTATGGCACCTCCTCTACGGCTACGCCTGTTCATACTATAAATGCACACCTCTCCGTAGAGAGCGGCGGCGGGCGCTTCTTCGATGGCGACATGGACAATATACGACTCTTCGAGTTCGCCCGGGATGAGCCGAATCCGGTCGGGATGCTCACCTATAATGATGGCTATTTCCCGTTTAGCTTGAATGCACTCTATGGCACGGATGGCGAGGAGCGTTTCTTTACGGATCCAGAGTTGACGGTGCCGGTGACCCGCGGAGACGCATTTGCCAGTCCTATCTACTTTGCGCTCAGTGGCGTTGCTGTCGACCGATCGGCCTGGAATGTGGTGATGCGGGTCGATGGGGTGCTCGGAGGCGGTGCTGGTGCGGGTATTCGTATGACCAGTAAAGGTTTTCTGGTAAACGGCGCTGGTGGCAGCACTGTGCTTGACCAGCTTGCTTTCTCAATTCACAGTGCCACGGAAGTGACCGAATTCAACGGGGATCTGTTTTTGACTGGGCTGTCAGAGGTCGCTGCGAATAATTTCAGAGCCCCGACCCAATCCTTCAGTGATGGCAGTGAAAATAGCCACTCCGGTTCTGGCTATGGATCAGCGGACGCCATCCACAAAGGACTGACGGTGGCCTCGCCTACGATTGTGGGTACAGGTACAGTCAACTTCCGGCTCCATGGTGCCAAATTTGAGTTTAGAACCGTGACAGCAACGCTGTTTCAGTTCCGCTAGGGTATGGGTGGTTCGGGGTAGGTTAGATTGATTTAATAATATTGGGAATTGTATGATGTTCAATGTTAAGAGCTGGCAACAGGGATTAGTGTTGCTGGTAGCCTCTGTGTTTATTGTGAGCGCGGGGAGTTCAGCGAGGGCGAGCCTCTTGATTGGCAAGAGGGTTCGCAATGGGGACTTCAATGTGACTGAGGGCGCTTTGGGGGCGGGCGGTGACGAGGGAGTATACACCAATTCACCGATGTGGTTCAACATGACTGGGCCTCAGGATAGTGTCGCCACGCGTTCGCAGCTTTCCAATACGCGTGATTATACCCGCCACGCTGTTATCTCACAGGCGCCTGATCGCTCTTTTGTTCAGGATACCGAGTATGATCTCGGAGTTGCGACCAACTTCACCGTGGGGTTCTGGTGGAAAGATATGGGGGCGTGGGATACCAATGACCAGATTGAGGTACGCTTGTTTGTGACCGAATCTAATTTATTAGCCGGTGCTCAGACTGAACTTGATCGCGTAGTTGTGAGCGAAGAGCCTAACGACCAGTGGGACTATTTTTCGACGGTAACCACAATTGATACCGCCACCTATCAGGGGCGTCGGCTGTTTGTCTCGATTGATGCTAGCGGCCCCGCAAGCAATCGGTTTGCGCGGCTGGATGATTTTGTGTTGTCAGATGATATTCGTCCTGCGCTGATCACCTGGGTGGGTTCGCCCTACCTGAACAGTGGAGATAAGAAGGAGTTGATGGGGACCGGGCAGTTCGATTTGTCCGGGGATTTTGTCTATGCCGAGAATGCGGGCGGTGATGCGGTTGAATTTCAGGGGATGGATTTTGCGGCAGATTCCGGGAATCTCCTTCCCTGGGTCGCAGACGCTTTTCATGGAGACGTGAGCAATTGCCCCATATCGGCAATCGGGGGCTGGTATGTGGACCCATTATCAATCACTCTGGGGGGAGGCGCTGGGGAAGTGGGTGGTGCGCTGACAATCGGAAAGAGTTACCGTGTGCAGCTCTTCTTTATAGATGGACGCACCGGTTTTTCCCGACACGTCATTATGGATGGTTTGGGTATGGGGCGCTTCTGTAATGGTGATGGCGGCGCGACGACCTATGGTGACGGAATAGTAGCGTCTGGAACATTTGTGGCTCAGAGCACAAGTCAGGCACTCAGAATCGAACTGACCGTAGGCGGCTCTCAGCTCAATGCTCTGGTCTTGCACGAGAATGTGGCTGAGAATGTGACGCAGTGGAATCTGGGTGAGGCTGCTTCATTTCGTGGGACTATTCCGATCGACAGTGCTGGTCGCGGCCACTTTCAGAACTCAAATGGTTCACAGGCGGTAGTGATAACAAATACGGTTGCTCCGCGCTCCAATGCCGCGCTCCGGTTCGACGGTGCAGGTGGCTACTACGGCGCATACGGGCCATCGTTCATCCCTACTAATAACGTCGCAATTGAGATGTGGGTGCGCAGCACCAACACGACCCAGAATGCGGATGCAATTTTTAACACAGCTAATATTAACCATAGTAAACGCCTGATTTTCCATGCAACAAATGGAAATTGGGGCGCAAGCATTGATGGCAGTTGGATTGGTGGCGAAGAGGGGGCGGGACAACCGATTGTGTCAGGAAAATGGACGCACATTGCCGTCATTACCGAGAAGGGACGAAGCACATTCTACCTCAACGGGGTGGCTCGATCTGGCGGCAAGGATCTTATGTTCGATCATAACCCCAGCCCTCACATCGGGGTGGCTCCTAATGCCACGGCCTATTTCGACGGGGATATCGACCAGTTGCGTGTGTTCACCTTTGATCCGGACACCGTAAAGGCTAAACGAGCCCTTTCTATTAATAATGTACTTGAACCGCCGCCGCGCGGATCGGTCTTCTGCGTATTCTGAGCGACGCCCAAACAAAAGAGGCTCACCGACGGCGCTGCTGAAGCAGCCATTCGTACAGTTCGGGGTTGGCGTACGTTTCGGTCCAGGAGTCGTGCCCGGCTTCGGGGTAGATCGTCAGACTCACATTACCACCGGCAGCCTTGATGGCCTCGACCATATCCTGAGACCGTTTCAGCGGCACCACGTTGTCCTTGGCTCCGTGAAAGACCCGGGCAGGAATGTGCGCTATGGTCCGCGCCGATTTCGGTTCTCCCCCACCACAGACAGGAGCAATCGCGGCAAAGCGGTTCGGTGACTCGGCGGCCAGAGCAAAGGTCCCGAAGCCCCCCATGCTCAGCCCGGTGCAAT
>JABGOW010000338.1 GCA_018645275.1 Verrucomicrobiota bacterium | reverse complement strand
AGAATTGTACAATCGTCACCCACACGCGTCACTTCCCCCTCATTGGTGCCTGCAGTCACGGTCACGTACTCTCGCAGTGTCGTACGGTCGCCAATCACCACAGAGGTCTTGCCTCCGCAGAACTTCAGATCCTGTGTCTGCGTTCCCAGGCAGGCAAACGGGAACACGTTGCATCCCGCTCCAATGGTCGTATCACCATCGACCACGACATGTGAGTGGAGGCGCGTCTCGGCACCAATCTTGACATTCGAACCGATCACGCAATAGGGGCCTATCTCGGCATCCGCTTCGATCTGAGCGCCATCTTCAATAATAGCAGTTGCGTGAACACGCGTCATTTAGGGCCATCCTCAGCGCCAATCATGCACATCATCTCCGCCTCAGAGGCGACTTGATCATTCACAAGCACACGGCCTTTAAAACGGGCCAGTTTGGAGCGCAGCTTCGTGATGTCGATCTCGATTCGGAGCTGATCGCCAGGCTTGACCACCTTGCGAAACCGTGCACCGTCAATACCCATAAAGAAGGGCACCCCATCCGGATTTCCTGCTATCCGGTTGAGCAAAATGCCAGCAGTCTGCGCCATAGCCTCAAGCTGAAGCACACCGGGCATCACAGGCAATCCTGGAAAATGCCCCTGAAAGAAGGGCTCATTGATGGTCACATTCTTCACGCCGACGATGTGCTTCTCGTCATCGCACTCAACGATACGATCCACCAACAGAAATGGGTATCGGTGCGGCAGCAATTTCATAATCTCTTCGATTTCAAGCGTTGGCATAACTCAACTCTCCTTATCTTCTCAATTCCAGACGTAAATACCATACTCCACCCCGCGAGGAAAGCAATTCAACACCGGAAACGGTACCAGAGCCACACCTAGTGCATACGCCGTATGAGCCCCATACCGATGAGGACAGCAAGAATCACCGGCACCCAAGTCAGCATGTCCGGGTACAGTTCCGGATGCCCCGAAAGTTCCTTGGCGACGATGATGAACAGATAGAAAGCGAAGACAAACAGCAGGCTCATTCCAATTCCTACTGAAGATTCCTTGCGATGCGACTTGATCCCAAGCGGAACGCCGAGAAACATGAATGCGATGCAAGAGCACGAGAGCGCAAGCCGCGTGTGCAACTCAACGGACATCACCATACGCGCCTTCGCAGCGTCTTCAACCGTATCATGCGCCCCTGCCAGGCACTTGCGCATTCCCTCAACGAGCTCAAAGAAGGACATATCCTTAACGCGCTTCTTGTACACCTTCTGCTTACCTGAACTCTTGATGCGCTCGGTCCACTCCCGACAGTAGGCCGGAACAGGGCGATCGAAAGAAAAGGGATCTATCGTGACCTCCTCCAGAGCCATGACGATCTCGTTCCCATTGGTGCTGGGTGACACGGTGCCCCACTTGGCCTTGATTTCGCGTGTCTGACCGGCAACACGAAGGTCATAGATTCGAACATCCTCGAAACGATCACCGCTCTTGCGACCGACGTATACTCTCAGACCGTCAAACTCAATGGGGCGCCCCTCCTCCAGTAGATCTGCTGGATTGATCGAACTCAGGGAAGCCGCCGCAGTACGGCGCGCAAAATGTGCCTCGGGAACCAACATGTTGTTCACGTACAGGCAGGCAAACGCGAACAGAAACGAGAGCGGCATCACCCATCCCATCATCCGCCATACGCCGATTCCGCACGCCCGCATCGCGGTGATCTCACTGTCGGCGGATAGACGACCAAACACAAGCAGCGTCGCGGTCAGAGCACTGATGGGTATCGCGAATGAGAGCGCCGACGGCATGCCACTCGCAAACATAACCAGGATCGGCCGCACAGCGACCCCTTTGGCGACAAGATTAGAAAGCTGAAAGAGCCCCCCAATAGAGACGACGAAGGTGAACACCACCACCGTCGTCAGAAATGTCCCCAGGATACTCCTGGTTATGTAGTGGCTTAGAGTCCGCACGGCACACCCCAACCAGGCAGATTAGCAAGGGGATGGGCTACTTATCTTCAGCAGAGATCATCTCAGCCGGGACCACCTGGGCTTCTCCCATGTCAACGACCTCGCCATCCGAGCCCTTGCGCACATATACAACAACACGGCGATTCAGAGGATTTCCAGCCTGCGGATCATTGGGGGCAAGCGGACGGCTGAAGCCGAATCCCTTGGCCTTGAGGCGGTCACTTTCAATCCCGCCCTTGTCGATCAAGTACTGCCGCACCGCCTTGGCGCGGCGCTCCGACAGATCAAGGTTGTAAACTTCATCAGAGAGCGTCTTACGGTCAGCATGTCCTTCGATCACAGCCGTCGCACCTTCATCACGACTCAGGACCTTCCCAACAATATCTATTTCCCGGAAATACTGGGGTTTGACGATATCTTTGTCATAGTCGAAGTTGATGTTGAGCTCGAAACGCTGCAGATCGTCGTCCCCGTGCCCCGCACGCGGGTCCGTATCGTCGTCAATCACCTCGTGACCATCCGACACCCCGCCGTCATCTGTGTCGGCGTCCTTGGGATCCGTGTCGTAGGTATGCACCTCTTCGCCATCCTTCAGACCATCCCAATCCGTATCCGGATTCAATGGATCTGTGTCATAATCCAGAACTTCGTCGCCGTCAGTCAGCTTATCCCCATCCGTGTCCGGGTCGTAGGGGTCTGTGCCAATCCGCTCCTCCTGCGTATCGGGAAGGCGATCCCCATCACTATCAAGTGGGCCACCGACAGCAACCATCTTGGGAGCAATCCCCGCGCCCCAGGTCCATACAACACCGGCATCGATGATTGCGTTGACCTCCGTATCATTTCCAGCAAGAAATGCACGCCCATCCGCTCGAATGGCCCATTCATCATTGAAATGGTACATCACACCGCCACCGCCACGAAGGGCAACATCAAACGTCTCCCCCGCAATCTCATCGCCGTAGTACATCATGCCAATGCCTACAGACAGAAAGGGGTCAAGGCGATCCCAGCGCGTGAAGTGAAATAGCGCGTCCAGCGCGAGCCCCACACCATAGGTATCCTCCACACCGTCTTCGGTCGATTCCTCAAGGCGATTGATACGTCTGCCATGACTATTGCGGAAATTTCCTTCGATTTTCGGAGCGATGACGAGAGAACCCTCAAAAGACCACCACTCGCTGTAGTCATACCCAAGGCGAAGGTTGCCAAGATACGCATCGTCAACTTCCTCATCCCCCTCGTACTCAATCATACCCAGACCAAGGCTGCCGTACCATTTCGCCTCAATGGACTGCTCCTGCGCAAGTGCCCGAGACCCACTCATTCCCAAGACAGCCAGAAGTACTACAGTCGCCCCAACCCGATACACTCTAGAATACATAGCAAAGCCCTTCCAATTCCTCTTACCCATCTATATGACAAATTCGACTGATACGTTAGCGTAAGCTCCTGCCAACATCAACCCACAATCATCCCTATTCTACGGACGGCCATCTTCTAGATTCGCCTTTACTCCACTCCACAGCCAACCTATGCTCAAGGCACGTATGAATGCACATGCTGACAAATCCAATACCGTTCGAAAGCACTTGCCGGTCGATGCCCCCCCCTCGCTGACGCAAGCTGTGGGGAAGGAGACTCACTCGACGACCATGCGCATTCCCGTTGAAGAGATTTTTGATGACATTGCCGTACGGCACGTCAGCGGTCTGGAGATCAGACTTCCGGATAACCCCACCCCAATCAGCCGACCACTCGTAAACCGGGAAATCACGATCGGGCGAGTAGACGAAGCTGACGTATCAATTCCAACCAATAGCATCTCCCGAATGCATGCCCGCATCTTCCCTCACAACGAGGAGTTCGTTATTGAGGATCTTGACAGCACCAACGGGACCTACGTGAACGGGGTCCGCATCAACCGCTGCGTTCTTCGGCACAATGACCTCATCCGAATCGGCGACGCGACCATCCTATTCTCTCAGCAGAAGCAGTGGGGAAGCTGAATGAGCGCTGCATCCCCCTCAAAATTCCTGGCGACATTCTGGGGAACGCGTGGATCCATCTCAACACCGGGAAGTAGCACGGAGAAGTATGGAGGGAATACCCCCTGCGTGTCCGTACAGCATAGGGATAGCAGGATTATCCTTGATGCCGGGACCGGAATTCGGCCACTTGGGTTAGAAGTGGGGCCAGAGCTCCGAGCGAAAGCCCCCTCCCCCCAGCACATACTGCTGAGTCACACGCACTGGGATCACATTCAGGGGCTTCCCTTCTTTGAACCCGCGTACATTCCCGGTGCGGAACTCATCATCTATGGAAGTCCTCAAAAGGAGAGCTTCCTCGAGGCCATCCTGCGCGGCCAAATGGACATCAACTACTTCCCGGTAGAAATGAAAGAGCTAGCCGCAAGTGTCACCATCCGTGAGGTCGGCGACCAGGTGATCTCGATTGGCGACGTTCAAATCGAGATTCAAGAGCAAGTCTGCCATCCGGGAGGCTCCGTCCGCTTTCGACTCGAAGCGGAAGGAAAACGCATTGTCTACGCCACTGACGTCGAGCTGAACGCCATTTTCGAGCCCCCAGAGCCATCCGCCTCCATGGACCGATTGGCTACCGAGTACCGTGAGTTCATCTCTGGGGTTGACCTCCTCATCGCCGATGGACAGTTCACGACCGAGGAGTATGAAACGAGAAAAGGCTGGGGCCACACCTCGATCCCTCTGCTTTTACGCGTCGCGAGCGAACAAGGCGTGAAGCAACTCGCGGTATTCCACCATGACCCTGAGCGCTCCGACATGCTCATTGATGCGCTCTGGCACGAGCACGCCCCAGAGTACCGACGAGGCCCTTCGCCTATGAACGTCTTCTGGGCCCGCGAAGGAATGACGGTCGAGATATAGGGCACCCGCGACAGGACGAAACAAAACGGCGTGCCTCGAGGACTTCACGTTCCCCAGGACACGCCGCACGTTGGTGCTATTCAGGCTCCTCTAGTACCGATAGCCCTCAGGCTTGTAGGGTCCCTCTTTCTTTAGCCCCAGGTACTTCGCCTGCTTCGTGGTGAGCTGCTGGAGTTTGACGCCAAGCTTGCCAAGGTGCATCCGTGCTACCTTCTCATCCAACCGTTTCGGCAACACATACACGTCGCGACCGTACTGTCCCGGATTGCAGAAGAGTTCAACCTGGGCCATCACCTGACACGAGAAGCTATTGGACATCACGAAGCTCGGATGCCCCGTCGCACAACCAAGATTCACCAGGCGGCCCTTTGCCAGCACGATGATGCTCCTACCGCTGGGGAACGTCACCTTGTCCACCTGCGGCTTGATCTCGTCCCACTTGTACTTCTCGATCTTCTCGATCTGGATCTCGCTATCAAAGTGCCCAATATTGCAGACAATGGCCATGTCCTTCATCTTGCGCATATGACTCGCCGTGATGACATCGCAGTTGCCCGTCGTCGTCACAAAAATATCGCCCTGCGGACAGGCATCTTCCATGGTCAGAACCTCATATCCCTCCATCGCGGCCTGCAAAGCACAGATGGGATCAATCTCGGTCACCAACACACGGGCGCCCTGCCCCTTGAACGACTGACAGCACCCCTTACCGACGTCGCCATATCCGGCAACAACGGCAACCTTACCAGCCATCATGACATCCGTGGCACGACAGATGCCGTCAATCAAGGAATGGCGGCAACCGTACAGGTTGTCGAACTTGGACTTCGTTACCGCGTCATTGACGTTGAACGCCGGGAACAGAAGTTCCCCCTTCTCCGCCATCTGGTACAGACGGTGGACGCCTGTCGTTGTCTCTTCGGACACGCCGAGGATATCTTTGTAGATGCGATGGAACCGCTGCGGATCACGCTTCAGAGACTTGCGGATCTGCGCAAACACAACAGCCTCTTCAGTACTACCCGGCTTCTTGTCCAGAACCGTTCGATCCTCCTCGGCCTTGTAGCCGAGATGAACAAGCAGCGTGGCATCCCCCCCGTCATCAACAATGACGTTCGGTCCCGCACCGTTACCCCAGTCAAGAATGCGATCCGTATAGCTCCAGTATTCCTCCAGCGTCTCGCCCTTTATGGCAAACACGGGTGTACCCGTCGCTGCAATCGCAGCCGCAGCATGATCTTGAGTTGAGTAAATATTGCAACTTGCCCAACGTACTTTTGCTCCGAGCGCCTGCAGCGTCTCAATCAAAACGGCCGTCTGGACCGTCATGTGCAGGGAGCCCGCGATGCGCGCGCCCTTCAACGGCTGCGCTTTCTTGTACTCTTCTCGCAGCGCCATCAACCCCGGCATTTCCTCTTCGGCAAGGGTAATCTCTTTCCGTCCGAAAGCCGCAAGCGACATGTCAGCAACAATGGACTCTGCCCCCTTCTGGGCACGTTTCTTCGTTCTGCGTTTTGCAGTCATGTTTCTCCAGTTCTTATGATGTATACAGAGAGCGAAAAAGCCCTATTTAGATAGCGGCATTGAGGGCATCAACCTTGTCGCGCTGCTCCCAAGTGAAAGTCTTGAGTCGACGGTTGTGCCCGAAATGCCCATAGGCGGAAGTTGGCTCATAGACTGGACGCAGAAGGTCCAGGTCCTTGATAATCTGAGCAGGCTTCAACCCAAACACAGCCTTCACGGCCTTCTCGATCTTAGCGTCCGCCACACTCCCGGTACCAAACGTATCAACCAACACGGAGACGGGCTCGGCGAAACCAATCGCGTATGCGAGCTGGACTTCGCAACGCTTGGCAAGCTTGGCTGCAACAATGTTCTTGGCAACATAGCGAGCCATGTAAGCAGCACTCCGGTCAACCTTTGAAGGATCCTTACCCGAGAAGGCACCACCACCGTGACGCCCCATGCCTCCGTAGGTATCCACGATAATCTTGCGCCCTGTCAGTCCACAGTCACCCTGAGGGCCACCCACGACGAACCGTCCAGTGGGGTTCACCAGGTAGCGAGTGCGCTTCAGCAGAGACGCAGGAATGTGCTTCTTGATAACCTCTTCAATCAGTGCCTCACGAAGCTGCTTGTGCGTCGCCTCAGGGGCGTGCTGTGTGGAAACCACAACCGTGTCAACGCGAACCGGCTTGCCATCTTCATACACCACAGAAACCTGCGACTTTCCATCCGGGCGAAGGAAGGGAACGATGTTCTTTCTTCTGACATCGGTCAGCGCGCGCGTCAAGCGGTTCGCATACATAATGGGCATCGGCATGAGCTCCGGTGTTTCGTCACAGGCGTAGCCAAACATCATGCCCTGGTCTCCCGCTCCCTGCTCTTTGAACAGCCCCTTGCCCGCTGTAACCCCTTGTGAAATATCCGGCGACTGGCGATCGAGCGTGACCATGACCGCGCAGGTGTCGGCATCAAAACCGGCACCAGGATCGTCATACCCAATACGGCGAATCTTGTCGCGAACAATGTCTGCGTACGGCACGGAGCCCTTGCTCGTAATCTCTCCGGCGACGACAACCAATCCCGTGGACACAAGCGTCTCACAGGCCACACGAGACTTCTTATCCTGCTTCAGGTGAGCATCCAGAATCGCATCTGAGATACCATCCGAAACCTTGTCGGGATGCCCCTCTGTCACGGACTCGGATGTAAAGAGTGATGTTCGCTTTGCCATGTTGTGCTCCTTATTTTCGCTCGTTTTTCAATCTACGCGTGGCGCCCACGCTCAACAAAGAATAGCTTTCCTACAGTAAAAGCGGGGGAGTATAGGCGAATCCCTAGACAAGTTCCAGAATTTCCGGAGCCACTTCCTGGGTGAGTTGGC
>JABGOW010000559.1 GCA_018645275.1 Verrucomicrobiota bacterium | reverse complement strand
CGACTCTCGACTCTCGAATTTCGACTTTCGACTCTCAACTTTCGAATTTCCTCCCCCCCCTCCCTACGGCGCATCAGGGCGAGGCCTGTTGTTGGCATTGTCCCAATACGGCGACATGCGGCGCAGGCTGCTTACGATCCCCGGAAAGACCTCAATCACGCTATCCACCTCAGCATCCGTTGTGTAGCGACTCAGACTGAACCGAACAGAACCATGCATCGCCGTGAAGGGAACATGCATCGCCTTGAGCACGTGCGAGGGATCCAACGATCCCGACGTGCACGCGGAACCACTCGAAGCACAAATGCCGTACTCGCAGAGCTGGTAGAGAATCCCCTCCCCCTCAATGTAGTGGCACGCAACATTCAACGTATTCGGAAGCCTGGGTGCCCCCTCTCCGTTGACTTGAATATGAGGAATGCGTGCTGACAGTGCCGCCTGGAGACGGTCTCGAAGCGCGCGAACCTGCTGTTCATCCGACTGCGCTGCGGCCGCCAGCTCACACGCCTTGGCCAGCGCAACAATGTGGCTGACATTCTCCGTACCCGCTCGGCGACCACGCTCCTGGTGCCCGCCGCAAAGAAACGGGCGACATGGCACCCCTTTGCGCATATACAG
Source organism: Verrucomicrobiota bacterium (assembly GCA_018645275.1). Classification (GTDB taxonomy): domain Bacteria; phylum Verrucomicrobiota; class Kiritimatiellia; order UBA8416; family UBA8416; genus JABGOW01. Next base: position 7,168 of record JABGOW010000559.1, on the reverse strand, counting down.
CACACCAACCCCTTTTGGGGCATGTAGCTTGTGCCCGGAAAAGGAGAGCATATCCACATGTTCCAATCCTGCCGTGAGATCGACGTCAAGCTTGCCAAGCGATTGCGTTGCATCCGTGTGAAACACAATGGCCGGATCAGTCTCCTTCGTCAGCCGCGACAGCTCTTCAATCGGAAAAATCACACCCGTTTCATTGTTCGCGTGCATGATCGTAACCAAGAGGGTATCCGGGCGAAGGGCCTGGATGAACTCAGTGGTATCGAGCTGTCCATGCTCATCAACCCCCAGAATCGTGACCTCGCAGCCCTCACGCGCAGCCTCCTGGCAGACTTCGAGCACGGAGGGGTGCTCTACGGCCGTCGTGATAATATGACGACGGCTCGAATTTGCCCGGATAGCACCAAAAATGGCGGCATTGTTGCTTTCCGATGCACAGCTCGTGAAGACGACTTCACTCTCTGCTACCCCGCCAAGAAAAGCCGCAATTGAGGCCCGCGCCGCTTCAACAGCGTGAGCCGGTCCTTCGGCCTGCTCGTACATGGAGCTCGGGTTGAAGTACTGATCCGTCAAAAACGGCGTCATGGCCTCAAAGGCCTCCGGTGCAACCGATGTGGTTGCGTTGTTGTCCAGATAGATGGTTTCTTTCATGGCTAACTCACCGATATGACGCGAATCCGCTCATCCACCTGTTCCTTGAGCGTTTTCTCGACCAGAAGCTTCAATGTCATGTTTGCACCCGCGCATGTGGCGCAGGCACCTGCCAAGCGTACGTAGACGACCGCTTCCTTGATGTCGACAATCTCCACGTCTCCCCCGTCATGCTTCAGCATGGGGCGAACCTGTTCGTCCATGGCCTGTTCAACCTGCTTGCCGAGCTGGTAAGCAGACAACGGCGGAGCCTCCTCCGCCGACACATCCACCCCAAGGGCATCGTCCCCTTTGAACGAGGTCTTGGCCTTTCCCCAGATATCATCAAGGATATCCTGCAGCCCCCCCGGCTTATGATGACAAGCCATGCAAGCGCCACCAGCCTTGATTGCACTGGTTATCTGAGGAATCGACTTCAACTCCAACTCCTTGACCTTACGACGAATATAGGGCTCCGAGAGCGAAAAGCACTTGCACACCACGCGCCCCTCGTCGATCTCATCGTCATGCAGATCAACGCCCAACTCACGAAGGTCCACCCCCCGCTTCTGCGACCAGTTGAAGACGGCGGCCTCCAACGCCTCCGCCCCCATCACAGAACAGTGAACCTTCTGTTCGGGCAGCCCGCCCAGATAGTCCACGATGTCGTTATTCGTGATTTTCAGCGCGTCAATCGGGGTCCGTCGCTCCTGCTCAATGATCTTGCAGAGCGCCTCCGACGCCGCAATGGCAGAGGTACACCCAAATGTCAGGTAGCGTGCCTCCACGATCACATCCTTGGTCGGATCCTCCGCATGCCGTTCAACGCGAAACGTGAACCGCATTGCGTCACCGCAGGAGATGGAACCGTGCTCCCCAATCCCATCCGCATTCTCGATCTCTCCAAGGTGTGTGCCCGGTTTCCCGTGCACAGCATCCATGAAGAGCTGTTTCGTCTTTTCTGAATATTCCCAAGCCATAGGGCTGATTCCTTTCACACAAAAGGAATGCGCGGCACCTCAACGACACCTCTGCATCCCATGTGATATACTCTTTTTGCTACTATCTGTGTGGCATTCTAGCACCACGCCCTGAAAGTGCAACCCCCGAGCGGGCCTATCACGGGCATTTTTCCGCGAGCGGTAACTCTTTTCTCCTGGGCGAGGGCGCCCCGGCTCCATTACTGCAAATCAGGCTCTCTTGAAACAATGGAGGCGGCCCGCCCCCGGGCCGCTACTGCAAATCAGGCTCTCTTGTCAACAATGGAGGTGGCCCGCCCTCGGGCCGCTACTGCAAATCAGGCTCTCTTGTCAACAATGGAGGTGGCCCGCCCTCGGGCCGCTACATGCAAAGAACCGCTAATATTTGATTTTTCTGCAGATTGCACTTGCGCTGACTGGGGGATTCCCCTAGGACTTTCCAATAACAAATCACGCTTCGCTTGCACCGTAGGGGACGATGACTCTTCACGACTATATCCATCTTCAGATAGAAGAAATCAACCGCCACAAGTGGATTGAGTCCGAGAAGGCGGGATACGATCTTGGCGATCAGGCCGTTTTTGAGTGGGTTGAGAACCACGCAGCAGGCTTTCGAAAGCGGATCCAGAAGACGATGCACGGCCCCATCGAGTATCCAGATGGCAGCGCGGCACCGCCCATGGACGCCTCGGGCACGATCACCTGCTCCTTCGGGTGCCGCAGGATCGCGTAGCGCACCAGCCGCAAGAAACCGCACTCCCGCCTGCGAGTCACTTTGCCCTCCGGGCTGTCATTGGAAGTGCCACGCCATACAGGGGTGAAACTTCCCAAATGACGCGCCGTAGGCGCAAATGACCAATGACGGCGGCGGCTTGTCCAACGTGGCAAGCGGAGCGCGAAGTCGGAAGCCGCCGAATGACGAAACGACAAGCGAAGCGAGGAAGCTCCTGACTAGTAGTCTTCCGTCTTGTACCACTCAGCCGCTTCAACCCAATTGCCCGGCTCTGCCTGACCAACGAACTCAATGACGCTGGAAAGGATGTCGGCGTGCAAACCTTCTTCGTCGGCGAGCTGCTTGAACAGCGCTCTTGATTCTTCAGAGGCGACCTCGTCCACGTGCTCAAGATAGAAGTCACGAGCCTTGTACTCCACATCGCGGGCTTTCTCGTACAGACTCAGTTCCGAAACGTTGAAATCAAACGTCTCGCCGCTGTCCATCATCTCCTTGAAGAGATTCTTCGCGCTAGGGCGTACAACATCATCAGCCATGGAAGCAACACCAGCGGCTTTCATCTGCTTCAGTGTCTCGTAGTGCTTAACCTCTGCATCGGCCATATGCTCAAGCATCCCACGAATACCGGCATCCGGGCACGTCGTAGCCAGTTCGCGGTAGTACTTCTCTCCATCAAGTTCCATCTGCATCGCGTAGTCAAGAATCTGCATATTCCCTTGTCCTTCCTAAGAGGTTAACCTGTCAGTTCATCCCAATTCTGATTGATGTCGTCGCGTCTGCCGCCGCACAGGGGCATTCCAGTTGCGAACAGCTTACCGCCCGTAACCCAACCCCGGCAACACCTTTTTGGTGGACAGGCTCTCTTCTGTCCCATCTCCTCGTGTACGAGAACGGAAGATTACTTCTTGCTCACGAAATGTGTTGCGTGCCCCATGATATCTTCCCCCGCCTCCATGACGGTCTCCGATAGCGTGGGGTGCGCATGAATGGTGAGTGCAAGGTCTTCAGCAACGGCTCCCATTTCAATTGCCAGCACGCCTTCAGCAATCAGTTCGCCGGCGCCCGGCCCCGTAATGCCCACTCCCAGAACTCGGCCGGCCACCGGGTCTGCGATAATCTTCGTCACGCCATCGCTGCGGCCCAACGTTGTTGCGCGCCCCGAAGCCCCCCAGGGAAATTTCGACACCTTGACATCAAGCCCCTGCGTCTTCGCCTCGTTCTCGCTGACGCCGGCCCAGGCGATCTCAGGATCCGTAAACACGACAGCCGGAATTGCCTTTGGGGCAAAAATGGTCTTCTTCCCAGCGATGGCTTCGACAGCAACCTTCCCCTCATACGTTGCCTTGTGTGCCAACATCGGCTGCCCTGCGATGTCGCCAATTGCATAGATCGCGGGATCCCCCGTCCTTCTCTGGTTGTCCGTCACAACAAAGCCGTCCTCACCAATCTCGACCTTGGTGTTCTCGAGCCCAAAGTCACGGGTGTTCGGCTTGCGGCCTACCGAAATCAAAACGCGATCATAGGAGAACTGCTCACGCTTTCCGTCCGGCCCCTCCACGGTCACGGCGACCTCAGCACCGCTGTCCTCAATCGCCAACACCTTTGTCTTAAGCATGATCGTCTCAAATTGCCGCTTCAGGCGCGCATGCAGTGGACGCACAAGATCAGGATCAGCTCCGGCCAAAAGACTCGGCAACATCTCAACAACAGAAACCTTGGAACCGAAGGCCGCATACGCTTGCCCAAGTTCCAAACCAATATAGCCTCCACCGATGACCAGAAGCCGCTCGGGAATGTCGGGCAACTCGAGCGCCCCTGTCGAATCGAGAACCCGAGGAGAATCCGGCGCAATGGGAATCCGGGCGGGTGTTGAACCTGTTGCCACGATGGCCGTCTTGAACGAAAGGACTTCTTCTCCGCCATCCGTCCTGTTGATCCGCAAGGTTGTGCTGTCAATGAATGTAGCCCGTCCCTGTATGAAGTTGATCTTGCGTGCCTTTGAGAGCTGCCCAAGGCCACCTGTCAACTTGCCCACCACGTCAGACTTCCAGCGGCGAAGTTTGTCCACATCAAGCTGGGGCTCCCCAAACGAAATCCCAAACTCCGAAGCCGCAGCGGCTTCACTCAGGACAGAGGCGGCATGCAGCAACGCTTTGGAGGGAATGCACCCACGATGGAGACAGACACCACCCGGATTTGCTTCCAAATCAATGAGCGTGACATCCATGCCAAGATCAGCCGCGTAGAATGCCGCAGGATACCCGCCTGGACCACCACCTATGACGACAAGTTCTCTGATGTCTGAAGTGCGCATACGACTGTCTCCTTAGCCCTCAAGGGCCAGTAATAACGGCTGCTGAATGGCCTCTTTGATCCATCCCATGAAAGCGGCACCATCGCTACCATCAATCACACGGTGATCAAACGAGAGCGATAGCGGCAACACCGTTCTCTCCTCAATCGAGCCACCCACCACAAGCCCCTCATCATAGCTACGCCCCATCCCCAGAATCGCAACCTCGGGGTAGTTGACGATCGGCGTGAAGTGGGTGCCACAGATGCGGCCGAGATTGGTTACGGTGAAGGTGCCACCCTCGAGCTCAGAAAGCTGGATCTTACCATCGCGACATTTTGCGGCGAGCGATTGAATCTCAACAGACAACTGAACCATGTTCTTCTGATCCGCATCGCGGATCACCGGGACCATGAGCCCGCGAGGGGTACCCACGGCAACGCCCAGGTTCACGTACTGCTTGTAGATGATCTGCTTGCTTGCCATATCAACGGAAGCGTTGAAAGCAGGAAACTTCGCCAACGCCTGCGCGACAACCTTGCAGACCATTACGGCCATCGTCAGCTTCCCCCCCTGCTTCAAAGCAAGGTCCGCGTACTGCTTGCGAAGGCCTTCGAGCTCCGTGATATCGACCTTGTCGTGAATGGTGACGTGGGGGACTTGAGACCAACTCAGAGCCATGTGCTCCGCAGTCTTGTAACGAATCACACTCATCTTCTTGGACTCAACCGCCCCCCATTGACTGAAATCGGGGAGCGGCGGCAAAGCCACAGCGGTGCCCGTGGAGGTGGCAACACCACGTGATTCATTGAGCTGCTTGGCGTAGCGCTTGACGTCATCCTTTGAAACACGGCCATGCGGACCACTGGCAGGGACGTCAGACAGGACAATACCGATCTCGCGGGCGAACTTCCTCACGGAAGGTGCGGCAGGAACGGTGGAGCCCCCCTCCGGCGGAGGCGCTTTGGACGCCAAAACAGTAGGTTCGACGCCAGCAATGGGAGCCGCAGCCGGTGCCGAGGGCTCCGCTTCCGCAGGCACCGCTTCAGCGACAGCGGTCTCCTCGGACTCAGACTCACGCTCAGAAGGTCCGCCATCTTCCAATGTCAGGACAACCTGACCGACCTCGACATCGTCGCCCTCGCTCACCTTTACAGCACTGACGACACCTGCCACGCTGGACGGCACCTCGATGGTGGCCTTGTCCGTTTCCAGTTCAAGGACGGGCTGATCGACAGCAATCGTGTCCCCAGCGGCAACCATAACCCTGACAACCTGTATCGACTCAATATTCTCACCCAGCACCGGCAGCTTGAATTCAGTTTCCATTTGGGTCCTCACGCTAATGGGGCCTGCGGCCCGCTCTCAGTTGTCTATCATGCGCTGTGCGGCATGTTCTGGATTGGCGCCAGTCAGAGGCACATCGGGTTATCCTTGTCGGGGTCAATGCCAAACCGCTCGCGAGCCGCCACGGCCACGGAACTCTCTATCGTTCCCTCGCGAGCCAATGCCGTGAGCGCTGCAAGCGCGACATGTGCTGCATCAACCTCGAAGAAATCGCGAAGCGCAGGTCTCCCATCACTACGACCGAAACCGTCTGTTCCCAATGACGTCACCTGCCCCGGTATCCAACGACTTGCAGACTCGCACAATGCTTTGACGTAGTCTGATGCCGCAATCACGGGAGCCGCCCCCTCTCCAAGACACTCCGTGATGTAGGCCGACCGCGCAGGCAGCTCGGGGTGCAGCATATTCCAGCGCTCAACGCCCTGGGCTTCCACGTAGAGGGCCTTGTAGCTCGTTACGGAGTAGATATCGACAGCAACGCCATAAGACTCCGCCAGGAGTGATCCAGCCTTGATCACCTCGTTGAGGATCGTACCACTGCCAAGAAGCCGAACGCGCGGCGCATCTTCTCCCGCCTCAAGACTCTGGAGTTTGTACATTCCCTTCAGAATGCCCTCCTCGGCCCCCGTGGGCATGGGCGGCTGCGCGTAGTTCTCGTTCATCACGGTGATGTAATAGAAGATATCCTCACCATCGGTGTACATACGCTTGAGTCCGTCCTGCACAATCACGGCAAGCTCATAGGCGTAGGCAGGATCGTAGGCAAGCAGGTTGGGAACAGGCAGTGCCCAGAGATGGCTGTTACCATCCTGGTGCTGCAACCCCTCTCCCGCCAGCGTCGTCCGACCTGATGTCGCACCAAGCAGGAACCCCTTGCATCGACTGTCGGCCGCAGCCCAAATCAGATCGGCAACCCGCTGAAAACCGAACATCGAGTAGAAAATGAAGAACGGTATCGTATTGATGCCATGATTCGAATAGGCCGTCCCGGCGGCAATGAAAGAGCTCAACGAGCCAGCCTCCGTAATGCCCTCCTCGAGAATCTGACCGTCTGTCGCCTCCTTGTAATAGAGGAGGTTGTCAGAATCGACGGGTTCGTAGAGCTGCCCTGGATGCGAATAGATCCCGCACTGACGAAAGAGCGCCTCCATGCCGAACGTCCTTGCCTCATCCGGGACAATCGGAACA
>JABGOW010000255.1 GCA_018645275.1 Verrucomicrobiota bacterium | reverse complement strand
AACGGCGACGAGAGCGGATTACGAGTAGAGATTCTCTCAATCGTCCACCATTCTCAGCCTGCCCGCCGTAGCCGCGAAGCGCGAAGGCTGGGTCGCCGCTATCGTCAACCGAAATGGACAGGAAAATGGGGGAGAAGACCGGAATATGTCCAACCCCCTGCAAGTAAGACAATTAGACAAGAACACGTACTGTCAGTACTGACAGAACCCGGGTCTCGGTAAGGAGAATACATGACAGCAATTGACAGACGGAAATCGCTAACGGCAACGGTCATACTTTGTGCGACCGCCGCCTTCTCTTATCTTCTTCCAGCCCATGGCCAGGAGCCGTCACCCAAACCCAACATCATCTTCATCCTGCTTGATGATCTGGGGAAGGAATGGGTCAGCTGTTACGGGGCGGAGGATTTCGAGACCCCGAATGTTGACGCACTCGCGAAAGGGGGCATGACGTTCAATAATGCGTATTCGATGCCGCAGTGCACGCCGTCTCGCGCCTGCTTCATGACAGGGCAGTACCCGTTCCGAAACGGCTGGGTGAATCACTGGGATTCTCCGCGTTGGGGAGGTGGCTACTTTGACTGGAACAGGAACCCGAGTATTGCCCGGGCCATGAAATCGGCTGGCTATACCACCGCCGCGACCGGGAAGTGGCAGCTCAACGATTTTCGTCTTCAACCGGATGTAATGGTAAAGCACGGTTTTGATGACTACTGCATGTGGACCGGATGTGAAGGATCGAACGATAAGACACACGAGAGGACATCGACCCAACGTTACTGGGATCCGTACATTCATACGAAGTCCGGATCCAAGACCTATAAGGGACAGTTCGGGCCGGATATCTATAATCAGTTCGTTTTGAACTTCATCTCGGACAATAAGGATAAGCCCTTCTTCATCTACTATCCGATGGCCCTTCCGCATGGTCCCCTCGTCCATACCCCGCTTGAGATGGAAGCAAAGAGCAAACTGGAGAAGCACAAGGCAATGGTTCGCTACACAGACCATCTCCTGGGAAAACTGGTTGCCCATCTAGACTCCGAGGGCATCCGTGAGAACACGATCATTGTCTGGACGACCGATAACGGAACGAGCGGGAGCATCGCGAATATACTGAACGGCAGGATGGTGCAAGGCGGCAAAGCGAAGACCACGGAGAATGGCGTCAACGCACCGTTTATCGTCAACTGTCCCGGGCTTGTTCCTCAAGGCGAAGCAAGTGACGCCTTGATCGACTTCACCGATATGTTACCGACCTTTGCTGATTTCGCCGGGGCTAAACCGGAAGCGGGCTACACCTATGACGGATACTCGATGAAGGATGTCTTTCTGGGCAAGGCGAAGGAGTCAAAGCGCGAATGGATTCTCGCCATGGGCTCACATCCGGCGCGGATGACTGATAAAGGGGTGCAGAACGTATACTATTTCCGCGATCGCGTGGTACGTGACGCCCGTTTCAAGCTCTTTGTCGGCACGAACCGCAAACCGGAGAAACTGATCGACTTGAGCAAGGACCCGGCGGAGAAAAACAACCTGATGGGCAATCCTGAACATGCGGATGTGCTCAAACGGCTGACTGCGATGATCGATACACTTCCCCAGAAGGATAACGACCCCGTCTATGAACCATTAGCACCCAATGCATGGGACAGGAAAATCAGCCACAAGGCTGACACGCATAAATTAGACAGTCCGGATAGCCCTAAAGGGTCCGTTCGCAGGAAGCATAAGCGAAATAGAAGACTGAAATGATGAGGAATGAGAATGATAGTTGCGCATAAGCCAGGTCGTTTGAGTGTAACCAACGACGAGTGGCGGTTAAGAACACGACGAAGCGTGCGCTTAAGTGCTTGCACACGCGCGTGGTGCTCGTAGAGCACTCCCAACACTTCATCCTGTCCGGACATCCGTGCATATCTATGTAATCCGCGGTTCAAATCTTCTAACAGCGCAAAACGCTAAATGAAACCTGCATATTGACATGACCATTTAGACTGACTACTCTATAGACAAATGGAGGTAGATCATTATGCGCACGCTAGCCATCACGGATTTCAAGGCGCACGCCCTGCAGGTGCTGGGCCAAATCGCCGAGACCCGGGAATCCGTCGTCGTCACAAAGCGGGGCAAGCCCTTGGCTGAAGTCATCCCGTACAGCCCGGACGTCCCCCGCCCCGGGAAGCTCGCAGACGCTTTGGTATTTGAGAACGATATCCTCTCCCCGCTGGGTGAAGATATGTGGGATGCGTGTAAATGAAGTACGTCCTCGATACCCACGCATGGATCTGGTGGAACATGCATCCGAAGCAGCTCTCCCAAAAGGTCCGAACACTTCTGTCGACCCCGAAACGATACGAGGAGCTTCTCCTGTCCGCCATATCTCCCTGGGAGTTCAGCAAGCTTCTGGAGAAAGGGCGAATCGGCATATCCTGCAGCCCTGAAGAGTGGATATCCGAAGCCTTGGCTATGCCAAAGCTTCGACTTGTCCCGCTGACACCGACAATCGCATACCGCTCCACATCGCTCCCGCAGCCCTTCCATCATGACCCAGTCGACCAGATCATTGTGGCCACAGCCCGTGAAGAGAACGCCACCGTCATCACCAAGGATGAAGCGATTAAAGACTACAGTCACGTCCGCACGTTCTGGTAAAGGTCGGCAAAATCGAGTGCCGAGGGGTTAGGCTGTGAGCGGTGGACTGGAGCGTGGGGACAGATCCCGCCGATCCGGGCAGAATCGACGGATCAGAACATCCATGTCTAAGATCATTCCTCCCATGTTCACGTCTGGCCCTATGTGTCAGTATAGTTGTCGAGAGTGAGGCTGGGGGAACGGTTGACGACTACGGCGACGACTACGGATTACGAGTGAAAGGCCTCTCAATCGTTCACCGTTCGCGTCGCCGCTATCGTCGGACGGAAGGCAAACAGGTATTTCCTGTTGAATTTCGGTATTCTAGGATAAGGCCAACATAACTAAGGAACATGATGATGAAGAGATCTGTAGCATTATTGACGCTGGCATCGGCTCTGCTGATGAACACGACTACAAACGGAGCCGTGGATCTGTTGAATCCTATCGGGGAGAGTGATGCCGCGTTTGAGCAGCGCATGGCGTGGTTCAACGAGGCGCGTTTCGGCATGTTCATTCACTGGGGCGCCTATTCGGTTCTCGGCGGAGAATGGCAGGGCAAGACCGTTCCGTTCTATGCCGAGTGGATCCGGCATAAGGGGAAGATTCCGAAGGACGATTACCGCAAGGTGTGCGAACAGTTTAAGCCCGAGAGGTTTGATGCGGATGCCTGGATCCGCACCGCTCGCGATGCCGGCATGAAGTATTTCGTGATCACCACCAAGCATCATGACGGGTTCTGCCTGTGGGACAGTGCCTATACCGACTATGACATCAAGGATCTAGCCGGGCTCGATTTCGACCCCCTGGCGGAACTGAGCGCGGCCTGCAAGAAGTATGGGGTCCGCTTCGGAACCTACTACTCCATTATAGATTGGGAATATGCAACGACGGATCTGGCATTCATGAAGAGCGGGGGCAAAGAACAGTATGTTCAGTACATGAAGGATCAGGTCCGCGAGCTGATCGAAAAGTATGACACGGATATTCTCTGGTTCGACGGGGACTGGAAGAAATGGTGGACCATGGAAGACGGTGCCGACCTTTATGCCTACATCCGTGAACTCAAGCCATCCATCATCATCAACAACCGTGTTTCCAAGCGTGCTAAATTCAAGCGTGACTTCGGCACGCCGGAGCAGACCACCCCCGGGATGGATCTGGGATATGACTGGGAAGCCTGCTGGACCATCAACCACTCATGGGGCTTCAAGAAGGCCGATACCAAATGGAAATCGACGGAACAGCTCGTCGAGAAGCTCAGCGACATCGTTTCCAAGGGCGGCAACCTGCTGCTGAATGTCGGCCCGAAGCCGGACGGTGCCTTTCCCGAAGCCTCCATCGGTCAGTTGCACGAAATGGGGCAGTGGATGCAGGTTGCGGGTGAAGGAATCTACGGCTCAGACAGTTCCAATATCGCACAGCCGTCCTGGGGTCGCTTGACGAAGAAGGGGCAGTCGCTTTACCTGCATCTATTTAATTGGCCTGCGGACGGAAAGTTGGTTCTATCTGGTGTCAATATGCAGGCAACACGCGCATGCTTGCTGGGAGCAACCGATCAGGATCTGCGAGTCACCTCAGGCAAGGAACGTGTCGAAATCATCCTGCCCAAGCAGAAACCAGCGGGGCTGGTTCCAATGATCCGGCTGGAGTTTGAAGGAGAGATAAAGGCGTTCAGCAAAGCCAATCAGCTCGAGGTGAAAGAAGGCGACGTGCATCTGCCAGCGGGGGTCAGCGGCGACTAAAAGCACTGGAACCATGCCAGAAGAATAGAGAGAATATGAACACAAGAATTGCGACAGCCCTTAGCCTCATTTTGAGCGCCTGCTCCCTCTACGGAGCGGAGCATCAAGACGATTGGCCGATGTATCGTGCGGATGCTGCTCACAGCGGGTACACAAGCAACCCGTTATCAGCCCGCCTGGAAATCGCCTGGGTCAGGACTACGGACAACCCGCCGGTGCCCGCCTGGTCAGGTCGTGACACGCGTATGCCCTTCGATCATGCATTTCAACCGGTGGTTTCTAAGGGACTGGTCTTCTGGGGCAGTTCGTCTGAATGCAAGGTCTTTGCCGCCGACGCCAAGACCGGTGCAGAAGAATGGTCGTTTTATACGGACAGCCCGGTGCGCTTTGCTCCGGCCATTTGGAATGACCGGCTTTTCGTGGTCAGCGACGATGGCTACCTTTACTGCCTGACGACCCAGGACGGAAATCTTCTGTGGAAGAAGCGCGGGGGTCCGAATGCAGAGATGGTTCTGGGCAATGACCGGCTTGTTTCACGATGGCCTGCACGTGGTGGCGTGGTCATAAAAGACGGCATTCTCTACTTCGGGGCAGGACTCTGGCCCAATGAAGGGGTCTATCTATATGCCATTGATGCCTCAACAGGAGAGGTGTTGTGGGTCAACGACTCATCCGGTGGTCAAGTGACAGAACAACCCCATCGCGGGAACCGCACGAAGAGCGGTGTCTCGATACAGGGATATCTTACGATCGCCGGGGACTCATTAATTGCTCCCGCAGGGCGGGCAACTCCTGCAATCTTTGATCGTAACACCGGAGCGTTTAAGGATTTTCATCTGATGAAGTATTCCGGTGGCATGGGGAAACGAAAGGGTGCGGGTCCATTCGCCACGGCAATCAACACGAATTACTTCATAGCGGAGGATGCTTCTTTTCAGGCTACCTCTGGTTCTTTCGTGGCACGAGGACTGCCTGTTAACTCTACCGCTGTCTCGCCTGATCTACTTGTTTTCTCACAAGGCAATAAAATCAACGCGATTAAGAAGTCATCATTTCCAAGCACAACAACAAACCGCAACGGCAAGGCCATGACGTCTATCGGCACGATAGACTGGAGTATCAGCTGTTCGGATCCAGTTGGCGTTTCTGTGCGCCGTGCAACTGATAATCGTTACGCAAAGAATTTTCCAGAACTCACGAAAACAGCAAATCCGCCACTGATTGTGGCTGGTACAACGATTGTCGCAGGAACCCTTAACAATAAACTGATCACCGCAGACATCACCTCAACACAAGTTGTGACAACTGCTGAGCTTGATGGCCTGGCCATGGGGCTTGCGGTTGCAGACAATGCCCTTTATGTCTGCACGGACAGAGGCACACTCTACTGTTTTGTCGAGGGTCAGAACAATGAGTCCAGTACGCAGAATCGGCCTAAGGATCTAAAAGCACCGCTGGACACGAAACCTTACAGCGATACGAAGCTCTATGATCAGGTCGCTAAGCAAATAGCTGAATCAGCAGATCTCAGCCAGGGGTACTGCGTCGATCTTGGCTGTGGGGATGGTGCGCTCTCGTATGCTATTGCCAAAGCCTGCACGTTGAAGGTTATCGCCGTCGATGATGATCCAAAGCAAATCGCGATAGCCCGCAAGAAGCTGAGTGCGGCCGGACTGTATGGCACACGAGTAACGGTTATTCAAAGGGATCTGACGGATACCGGTTTGCCATCACACTTCGCTAACGTTGTGGTATCAGGACGAACGATTACCGAAGGGATAGAAGCATTGGCCCGTGAAGAGACGCAGCGGCTACTTCGTCCATACGGGGGGATTGCGCTGGCAGGCAAACCCGACAGTATGCAGCGAATCGTAGGAAAGCAGCTTGCAGGAGCGGGTGATTGGACGCATCAGTATGCTGATGCTGCAAACACATTGTGTGGCTCAGATAGTCTCGCTAAGGGGCCTCTAAAGATGCAGTGGTTCCAGGATTTCGGAATTCAAGTTCCCAGTCGTCACGGGCGCGCTCCCGCACCGCTATACAAGGACGGCATCATGATTGTCGAAGGGGTTCATGGTCTTAACGGAGTGGATGCTTACAACGGCAACAGGCTCTGGCACTATCCACTAAAGGACATTCTTAAAGCGTATGATCAGGAGCATCTTGTGGGAACATCAAGCACAGGAAGCAATATGTGCCTTGCCGATGACAGCGTGTTTGTTCGTCGCGACAACTACTGTCTACGTATTAACCTGAAATCAGGCACATTGATTCAGAAGTACACGATGCCGGACACTTCAGGGAGATGGGGATTCATTGCCAGTGAAGGCGGCATTCTCTATGGCACCAGCTCAGACAAGACACATGTTATACGCCAGCTTTACCGGAATGTGTCCGATATGAAGGAGCTGCTGAGCCAATCGGACAACTTGTTTGCACAGGATATCGAGACGGGTGAGACGAAATGGGTTTATAGGGCTAAGGATTCGATTCGGCACAATGCGATTGCCATAGGAGACGGCAACGTATACCTGATTGACAAGTCGAAAGCGTTGGCAGACACAGGCGCAAAGAAAAAGGAGCCTGCATCCACTGGCACGACAAGTGAGAACCATCTTATCTGCTTGAGCTCAAATACCGGCAAGGTTTTGTGGGAGCAGACGTTAGATATATACGGGACAACACTCGCATTGAGCACAAAGCACGATATCCTGCTCATGAGTTACCAGTTTTCGCAGAGAACGTTTCAATTGCCTTCAGAAAAAGGTGATCGTCTGACCGGGTTCAGCACAACCGACGGGAAGCGACTTTGGGACACACCAGCCACGTATATATCACGCCCTGTCATCAATGATGCTACCATTTATACGCAGCCACGTTCATATAATCTGCTTACTGGAAAACAAACACCAGGCTTCACGGTAACGGGTCGTCAACCCGGAGGCTGCGGCCCCATGTCGGGCTCTGCAAACCTACTGCTCTATCGCTCAGGCACACTGGGATATACGGATTTATTGAATAATACCGGGACTGAGAATTATGGACCCGTGCGTCCCGGTTGTTGGGTCAATGCTATCGTTGGCGGCGGGTTGGTGTTGATGCCCGATGCCACCGACCGCTGTGTCTGCAGCTATCAAATAAAGTCATCGATAGGCTTGGTTCCGCAAACACAAGGCAGATAGCCCTGCGGGAGAATGGGGATAGGTGCCGTGCCTTAATCAAGATACAGGTTCACTACTGTTCCAACGTTTTCGAGAAGATTAAGGCGAAAGGTTGCAGCTTTTCTGCCCTGAAAGGGCTTGATATACTAGCCCAGGGCAACGCCCTGGGAACCGAGGAAAAAGGATAAACCAGCCCTGAAAGGGCGAGATATAGTGAAGTTGCTGATGGCACGACCATATATCCCGCCCTTTCAGGGCTAAGC
>JABGOW010000558.1 GCA_018645275.1 Verrucomicrobiota bacterium | reverse complement strand
GGTGAGGACCTAGGGACACAGATCGCGCCGCTGATCAGCATGGAGACCTTTCGTAAGCATATCCGCCCGCGGCAGAAACCGTTCTTCGACCTGGCGAAACGCTTTGGGATTCCCACCTTGCTGCACACCTGCGGCTCCAGCAGCTGGGCCTATGAGGACTACATCGAGATGGGGCTGACGGGAGTGGACACGCTACAGCCGGAAGCAACCAACATGGAACCGGAGTACCTGAAGAAGACCTTTGGTGGTCGCTTGGTCTTTCACGGCTGCATCTCCTCCACCGGAGCGCTAAGCTTCGGGACGCCCGACGAGGTGGAAGCCGATTGCCGCAAGACGCTGGAGGTGATGATGCCCGGCGGCGGCTACGCCTTCAGCCCCACTCACTGTCTGCAAGACAATACCCCCCTCGAGAATGTCATCCGCATGTACGAGACCGTACATAAGTGTGGGTGGTATTAGGGAATTGAATATTGAGAAATTGAAGATTGAAGATTGGGAGGGAGCGGATCTCCCGGCAGGATCGGCGGGGTCTGTCCCCAAGGATCGTGTGGGGTGCCACCGTTCACCTCTTAGGGTCTGCCGGAGAAATCAGGACCGCGACGGTTGTTGAAGGCGGCACGCAAGCGCTTGTCCGATGAGCTGCGTTTGCGGCGCACAGACGAAGGCGTGATGCGGTCGGTCACAGCCCGGCGAGCCCGGCGACTACGCTGCCACTCATCCCATGTCCATGCGATCTTCAGCTTACTTGGTGAGTTCACGCTGCACCTCCTCACGGAGCTCTTTGAGCTCGGACGTGACCTTGAAGTCGGGCAGGGCGGCGAGCCGATTGACCTCTTCCCAATCTACCGGCGTTTCCCCTGAAATACATGCGGCAAGCAATTTGCATGCTACATCTCGGGCGCCGGCGTCGGGTTGTGGATAGAAGGCCAGAAGGACCCGCTCTACCAGCGCCGTTTCAGGAGGCAACACGCTGACCGTTCCGAAAGGGGTCTCGATGTTGCGACATGGAGCTACCGATTCATTCTCCAGAAACCCCAGCAGGTCCACATAGAGCCCCGCAACCAGCCAACTTCGAGGCCCTCCTGTCGCGCCGAGCGACGCCATGATATCCTGGGCCTGGCGAAGGGGAATGCGCGTCAGTTCGCGGCGACAGAAATCGATATCACCCGACATATAGGCGCCCTCAGTGTAAAACTCCACCGCAGACCCGCCTACCACAACCAGATTGGATCCGGCATCGGCAAACAGACGGGTCACGAGGCCGGCCAACTTGAGGCCCTTCTCAAGCAAGTCGTCCGTTGCCTCGATATCCTTCAATGCTGCCTGTATTGCATCCATACCGAGACCCTACCAGTCCCACATGGCTCAGCCCAGCCCAAAGAGGAGTGGTTAGGAGGCTGTCTTATGCGAAACCGTCGGGTCTTCGTTCCGCTTATCACTCCGTAGCAGCAGGGGGGGGCTCAGGCCTTTTCGTACCAAGGGCCGTTTCCGCACCATGGCGTGGCGAGGAACAAGATTATGAAGGGGCTATGAAGGGGATGGCTTGCCGTTTGTTGCGGCGGTAGATCCTGAAGTCAGACTTGTCTACTGTGATGACGCTATGCTTGGGATACAGCTCACTCATCCGGATCAAGCAGAGATCTGCGAGATCCGGCGAACGGTCCTCAAACTGCTTGGCTAGTGCGGCGAGGTGCGGCAAGTGTTCCTGGCAGTTGAACGATAGCCGCACTAGCTTCTCGTTGACCATGTCGAGCGTGATGGCGGTGCTATTCAGGTGAAAGGCGGTCTCGGCTAGAACGGCTTCGCAAGTCAGCAGCGGTTCCGTGATGCGCTCCGCTACGGCGACGGCCCAGTCGTGGTGCATATCCCGGGCGTTGGCAAACGCAACCAGGAAGCCTGTGTCGGCGATGCCTTTCACGATCGGGAAAAGCCCTTCCGGGTCGACAGGTCTTTGTCCCCGCGAACCGAGCCGGCCAGCCGCATGAACCCGCGGCCTTGCTTATCCTGCTCGCGTGCCAATTCAAGCTGGTCGCGGACAATCTTGCCCTGCGGGACGCTCATGGCCTTCGCCGTATCGGCCAACCAGCGCGCCAGATCATCCTGAATACGAATTGTTAATGTATGACTCATATGGCAAGAGTATAAACATGGGAAGTCTGAGTCAACAGCAATCAGAGACGCCGATCAGGTTATCCTCTATGCATTCTGTCTCATGCCCAACCTCCTCCAAGTGGAGACACCGCGGGGGAACCTGCCACGGTGCGACGCAGCGCGAGGTCACCAAGCGCTGGCAGTTGTACAGAACGAGAACTCCCTGCAGATTGATGCCGGTGGACTGTTTGATATTAGCGGGGGCACGCATGATATCTATGGCCGGATCCATAACTACGGTAAATTTCGGGTGAATGTCGCTTGGTCGACAAACGGATGCGTTGAAGTTGGCAGTGGCGCGATTGATGCTGAGTTCGAAAGCGTGACCAATCGGATTAATGTGGGTGACACCGGTTTTGTTGCTCTGGGTGCTTGTTGCGCCAAGATGCTAAAGGGATAGTATGGCATTTGGGTTGACTTTCTAAAGCGAAAGTGGCATTTTGCTAAGTGATTCCAAACACAGGTAGTGTCAAAAGATCTATGAAAAGTATGAAAGATGGGAATCGGTGAACGAGAACGGCGACGAGAACGGATTACGAGTAAAAGAATCTCGTAATCGTCCACCATTCTCGTCGCCGCTCTCGTCAACCGAAATGGACAGGAAAATGGGGGAGAAGACAGATATGCCTCTAACCCCCTACAAAGACAAGTGTTAGAGAAGAAAGAGGTCTGTCAACTTTGACAGATTCCAAACAAATCTCGGGAGACCGCAATGAAACGCCAAGCCGAACAAAAATTGCTACAATGGAAGGATTCTCCTCGACGTAAACCATTAATTCTTCGTGGGGCTCGTCAGGTCGGTAAAACATGGCTTGTTGAGACTTTTCTAGCCAAGCACTTCGATCATTTTATTAAAATAGATTTGGAGAAAAACAAGGATCTTCATAGCTGTTTTGATGAAAACCTTGATCCCAAGCGAATCCTAAATCTACTGGAAATTTCCACCGAAAAAATAGTACCTGGCAGAACTTTGCTCTTCCTAGATGAAATTCAGGCCTGCCCCCGCGCAATTATGGCCTTGCGATATTTCTATGAAGAGCTACCTGAACTTCACATAGTTGCCGCAGGATCTCTCTTGGAATTCGCGTTTGCTGAAATTTCTGTTCCTGTCGGTCGTGTTCAATATCTTCACGTCTTCCCCCTGACGTTTAACGAATACCTGATGGCGCTAGGGCGAACAAAGATGGCAGAATTAATCAGAGAAAATCCAGCATTGATCCTTCAATCCGCTCACGAACAAATTCTTAAAGAGCTTAAGAATTACTTTTTCATCGGCGGTATGCCGGAATGCGTCAAGGTTTGGCGAGACACCTCTTCTATGGTGACCGTTGGCGAAGCTCAGAGTGAAATAATCGATTCATATCGCGACGACTTTTCGAAATACACCCCCCGAACCGATCCAACCTGTCTGGATGCCGTTCTTTTGAACGTTGCGAAAAGTGTGGGAGAACAATTGAAATATACTCAACTTAATGAAGGGCATACCGGTCCAACCAATCGCAAGGCTTTTGACTTGCTGGCAAAAGCCAGAATTATTCAGAAGATTCCTTCGTGCAACCCTTCTGGCCTGCCACTGGGAGCGACAGCAAATCCCAAAAAGTTCAAAGCGGCATTTCTCGACATTGGGCTTATGCAACGCCTCTGCCGGATTCCAATTGACGAGGAAATCAAACAGAACAATCTCTTAGCCATATACCGCGGAAAACTGGCGGAACAGTTTGTTGCACAAGAGATGCTTGCAACCGATGAACTGTTTTACTGGAGTCGCGAGAAACATGGCAGCAACGCGGAAGTTGATTATCTGTCCGTTCGTAACGGAACCATCTACCCGGTTGAAGTGAAATCAGGATCTTCAGGATCCTTGCGAAGTCTGCACCTCATGCTGGAAACCTATCCGAATTGTCCAGAAGGACTCGTGCTCTCGACGCGGCTGTACGACCAATTGCCTGAACAAAAACTACTTTTCATTCCTCTTTATAGTGCCGCCATACTCACCGACTCGAAAATTCCCATCAATTTCAGCCATCTGTAATTCAGTATGTCTTGCGGCGGCACCAAGCCGACATAAGAGCGATAGCTGCTCCACGGGTACTCCTCAAGATGGACCATGCGCTGCTCCGGTGGCAATCGCGCTACGACATGATCGGAATGTCAGTCTCAGTTGCCTCTGGGGTCATATTGACCATTGCAATCGTTGTGATCGCAAGAATTGGTGTGTAGTTTACGATAGAAGAAAGCATCTTATTCGTGCCGCCCTCCTAAAGGAACGCGTGAGATTGATGCCATTAGCTTGTCAACAATGATGCGATTGGCTTCAAGAAAATGATGGATCTTGGTTCTTGCGAAGTGGTTTGTCCTGAGTGATAGTTTCCAGCATCAGGTCGTACGGATTACGTTCCCTGTTGTTTTTGAATAGACGTCGCTAGGAGAGCTCGCATGCCTCGTTTTACCGCCTACACCGACAATCAACTCACGGGCCTTGCGGCATCGCTTTTCGATCGCATCTACACGGAGGTGAGTGGTCTCGATATCACCGCTTACTGGAGCGAAGAGCCGTTGGCGTATTCCAAGCGCAGGAGCGGCAAGAAGCTGGACCTGAAGGTCGGGGATGTCTGGGGTGGGTTGTTTGACTGCGCCTGGTTCAATTTTCGCGGGAAGGTGCCGACCTCGGCCGCGGGCAAGAAGGTGGTTCTGCTGCTCGATGTCAACGGCGAGATGTGCGTGTTCGACAAGGCCGGCGTGCCAGTGCGCGGCTTGACCATGAAGGATTCCGGATTCGGAATCAGTCCTCCAGGCAAGCAGGTCGTGCAGGTGGCCCGCAAGGCACGCGGCGGCGAGACGATCAACACTTGGGCTGATGCCGGACTGAATGATCTGTTCGGGAACCTGAAAAACGATGGCCGGGTGCAGACGGCGGCGATCGCCCTTTGTGATGACGAGATGCGCTCGCTCGCTTTCGACTTCATTGTGCTGCATGACTTCTGGCAGTCTGCGCCGAAGGAGTCCCCGCGCAGCAAGCAGATCCGCCATGCCCTGCAGTTGGTGGCAGCAGCCATGATCGACTTTACGGCGGCTGAAGTCAGAGAGGCACGCAAGATCCTGGCACCAGTATTGGCAAAGAAAAACGGTGATGCCTCGCTGCAGATCACGGCCATTGGTCACGCCCATCTCGACCTCGCCTGGCTTTGGCCGGAGCGTGAGACCAAGCGCAAAGGCGCCCGCACGTTTGCAACCGCACTGGAGCTGATCGACCGCTACCCCGAATACATCTTCGGCGCCAGCCAGCCGCAGTTGTTCCAGTGGATGAAGGAGGAGCATCCTGCGCTCTATCGCAAGATCAAGAAGAAGGTGAAGCAGGGCCGCATTGAGCCGCAGGGCGCGATGTGGGTGGAGTCCGACACCAATACGCCGTGTGGCGAATCGCTGGTTCGCCAGCTGCTCTATGGTAAGCGCTTCTTCAAAGAGGAGTTCGGGGTTGAGATGGACTACCTCTGGCTGCCGGACGTCTTTGGCTACACCGCCTCGCTACCGCAGATCCTGAAGCTGGCGGGCGTTGACTACTTCATGACGATGAAGCTCTCCTGGAGCTTGATCAACAAGTTCCCGCACCACTCGTTCCGCTGGCAGGGAATTGATGGATCGCAGATCCTCGCCCACATGCTGCCCGAGGATAACTACAACAGCCCTGCTGCACCGCGATCGCTTGTGAAGATCGAGACGGAATATCTCGACAGCGACGTGTCAGATCAAGCGATGATGTGCTTTGGTATTGGTGATGGCGGTGGCGGTCCCGGAGCGGAGCACCTTGAGTCGTTACGCCGGATCAAGGACCTAGCTGGCCTGCCACCGGTTCAGCAGGAGCAGGCCGCAACCTTTTTTCCGCGTTGGGCCAAGGATGCCGATTCGTTTGCCACGTGGGTAGGGGAGCTCTATCTTGAGCGCCACCAGGGCACCTTCACCACGCACGCACGCATCAAATGGTACAACCGCCGCCTGGAGCAGGCGCTGCGCGAGCTGGAATGGACCGCTGCCTACGCGAACATCGTCGCCGGCAAGGCCTATCCGCGCAAGGCGCTGCTCAAAATGTGGCAGCGGATTCTCTTCTTCCAGTTCCATGATATCCTCCCCGGTTCCTCGATCAAGCGGGTCTACGATGAGTGTAAGGCGGACTATGCCGAAATGCTCGCCGACATCGGCAAGCGCCTGGAGCAGGCGCGGACCGCGATAGCACGCAAGCTCGACACTCGGGACTGTGCGAAGCCCTTCATGGTTAGCAACTCCCTGAGTTGGTCACGGACCGAGTGGGTGAAGTTGGGGCGTCGCTGGACGCAGGTGAGCGTCCCGGCACTGAGTTTCTCGGTAGTGGATGCACAGGCGCCGCGGCCGGCGATTCCCGAGTTGAAGGCGGCGGAGACGCTTTTGGAGAACGACTGTCTGCGCGTGCGCTTCCACAAGAGCGGTGCGATCAGCAGCATCTACGACAAGGTGGCGCGGCGCGAGGTGTTGGCCGATGGAGCCATGGGTAACCGCCTGGCTGTCTACCAGGACAAGGGCGATGCCTGGGATATTCCGATGGATTATGCCGACAAGAAGGTTCGTTTCATGAAGCTGGAGTCGTGCGAGGCAAAGGTGGATGGGCCGAGGGCGGTTCTGCGTCAGCGATACACGCTTAACCACTCGGTCGTGGAGCAGAAAATTGTCCTCACCGCGGGCAGTGCCCTGATTGAGTTCGCCACGCGTAGTACCTGGCGTGAATGTTCCAGTATGCTGCGCACCTCTTTCCCGGTCGATATTCTCTCCAAGCACGCGACCTATGAGATCCAGTTCGGAACGATTGAGCGTCCGACCCACCGCAACACCACGTGGGATCTTGCCCAGGATGAGGTTCCCGCGCAGCGTTGGGTCGATCTCTCGCAGGGGACCTACGGCGTGGCGCTGCTTAACGATTCCAAGTACGGTCACAAGATCAAGGATAACGTGCTGGATCTGAACCTACTACGCAGTGTGCCGCATACGGGCGCGGTGGTGTTCGATGACAGCAAGCTGAAACCGGGCGAACCGAACTACCGCTATACCGACCAGGAAGACCACGAGTTCCGCTACGCGCTGCTGCCACACACGGGCGACCACGTGGCCGCCGACGTCGTGCGTGAAGCCTGGGCCTTCAACCTGCCGCTGCAGGCCATGCCGGCCAAGGCGCACCGGGGCGAGGGTGACTCGCTCGCGCTGGTGCAGGTTGAGTCCGACAGCGTGGTCGTGGAAGCCGTCAAGCTGGCCGAAGACCGCGACAGCATGATCGTGCGCCTGTACGAGAGTGCCGGCTCCCCGGCGAAGGCGAAGATCACGTTCGGTTGTCCAGTGAGCCGCGTCCGTGAAGTCAACCTGATGGAAGAACCCGACAACATGCTACGCGTTAGAAAGAGAGGTCTCTCCACCCCCTTCGGGGCCTTCCAGATCCGCACGCTCGAAGTGGCGTTTGAGAGGGAAGGTGGACGCGTATGAGCATGGATGATCTGCCCCGCACTGCTCTCTCATAACGCAAACATTCCCGATCCGATTGCCTCGTATAGCTACGCCAACGAGAACAGATTTCCAATCACTATCATTGAGCGTTCAGTTTGGGTGTTTGCTCCGTTGGGGTGGTGGTTGGGGTGGGAGAATCTACCACCGACTCATAGACCGAGAGGCCAAACTATGGTAGATGAATGT
>JABGOW010000104.1 GCA_018645275.1 Verrucomicrobiota bacterium | reverse complement strand
GAATCGCGCGTCTGCCCATTCTGTCAGCAGCAGTATTGATTTTTGGTGTTTGCTCATTGTTTTGATCTATTGAGTCTGGCGGATGATGTATGTTGCGATAGCAATGATGCATGTGCAAGATTGTTCTCGTCGGCCATCTTGTTTACCATTTCTCACAGAAGTAGGGAAATAGGCATGCAGAGTGTGGTGCGTTCAGATGTACTGGACGCGCAACTTAGGAAAGTGGAGAGCTTCTTAGAGAGACAATTGCAGGAGTATCAGGCACTGTTGTCCCTGCCATTTCTTGTCGATGGCGGGTCAGCATGAGGAAATGATCGGGTTAGAATGTTCAGCATGGAGGTAGAAATGCGGAAGTTCATTGCAGTGAGCGTGGTGGCCCTGGCGGTGGTCTGCGCGCAAGCCGAGACTATCGTGCAGTGGGGATCTGAGAGTGGCGAGACGGACATTGTCACGGCCGATCAAGTTGTCGCCAATGTAATGCAAACCACATGGGATGGCGACACGCTGACACCCACGGTAGGTGAAGACTATTATCCCAACGCCGGGAGCGTACGTACGCCTATCATCTACGGGGCCGGTTCCATCGGTAATGAGGAAGTTGATATTCTTGACGGTTCGCCCGATTCATTCCGAACCGACGTCAACGTGGGGTCTTACGGCTACAACTACAAGGGAATGCTTGTCTGGAAGGACCTCCTCGGAACGGGGCGTTCGGTCACGGATTTCGCGATCGCAGTTCAAGGACGTGCGGGCAATGAGAACAGTGGTACGATTCGGTGGCTCGTTCAAGAGGCCGGTCAGTGGTATATCAGTTCGCAAACCTATGCCTACGATAGCAACGGGTACTCAACTCACGCGGCAAACATCTCGTCGTTAAGCTGGAACGAATTTACGCCGTTCAACAGCGGAACAGCCACGATCGGCGCAAGCGCAAGCCCCGAGCTCGACAATGTGACCGCCGTGGGATTCTACTTCGATGTGTCAACGGACGGCATCAGCAACTTCGCGAACGCAGAAGTGAAGTACTTCAAGTGTGACGCCGATTATGTTGCGCCGCCGCCATCGCTGGTTCAATGGGGTTCCGACGTCGGCGAAACCGACATCGTTGCGGTAGACCAGGGCATTTTGAATCTGATGCAGACAACGTGGGATGGTGATTTGCTCACGCCGACTCCGGGAGTGAACTATTACCCTAATGCCGCATCCGAACGCACTCCCAACATCTACGGTGCGGGTACTGTAGGCAATGAGGAAGTCCTCATCATGAATAGTGCTTCTGCTGACTCCTTTTCGACCATTGCCAATGTTGGGCCTAGCGGCAACTACAAGGGCATGCTGGTCTGGAAAGATTTCCTGGAATCGTTCCGTAAGGTGGGGGGCTTCTGCATCATCGTCAGGGGCCCCGAGAACAACAATAATGCTGTTACGGTCCGCTGGCTGGTCGAGCAGGACGACCAATGGTACATCAGTGCGCAAACGTATGCCTGTGACAGCTCCGGCTATGCATATCATACGGTGGACATCTCGGCGGTGAGCTGGAAGCTATTCACGCCATTCGCGAGTGGCACAGCCGTGATTGGCGCCGATGCGACTCCTACACTGAGTAACGCGACAGCGGCTGGTTTCTACTTCGATGCCACCTCCGGCTCCGCCTCGAACTTTGCAGGGGTGGATGCGCAGTACTTCAAGGTGACGCAGGCATCGGCGGAGGGGACGGTCATTAGCATCCATTAGCGATGGATGAAGTGAATAACTTGGAAGGCAGGGCGCACGCTCAGTGAATACCGGCTTGTCTACATCTCAAAGGCCCTGAGTCAACAGCCCGGCGCGAGTTGGACGGGATGGGTAGCGCTGAGATGGGGAGTGGGTTGAATGGTGGACCGTTAGTGACGGGATTGACCTGTACAACACCATTCGTGAAGCGATTCGCGCACTTTCAATATCCAACAGCCAACACGGAATATCCAACCGAACAAGTGAAGACTTGGACCATCAGGAACCGGTCTTACCGAACGAGTATCGCTGTACCGGCCTCTCTTCTTACCTTGAAAATTGGAAATTCCGTGTTGGATATTGGGTGTTCACTTTCCGTGCCCGAAGGCCTTAAGTAAGTGCCATTCGGCTCTGACCCCGGTCCCCCATGTCGGCCGTAGCCCAGAGAGCGAAGGCTGGACCGGGCGGGCCAGAGTACTTTCCCCAGAATGATGCATTAGTCTTCCTTAATGATGCATCTTTGCTGTTTTTGGGTTGCGGCTCATTTGCCATGATGGTGCTGGTGATCGGGTAGTCGTCCACCGTGATGGATAGGAGATGTAGGATGATGAAATCAAAGTTGAGTTGGTTGTGTGCTTGCGCGGTTCTGAGTGGAGGCATGACGTTTGCCGCGCCTAAGCCCGCCATGCTTGCCCGCCGGGGTGGGGCGGGCAAGCCCAACATCGTCCACATCCTGACTGATGACCTGGGGTGGGCGGATCCGGCATGCTACTTCCGCGCCGTGCGTGGCGAGGAGTCGCTCTACGAGACTCCGAATATGGACCGTCTTGCGGTAAGCGGGCGACGCTTTATGCAGGCCTACTCACCGGCGCCGACCTGCGCGCCATCGCGTGCGGCCTATATCACGGGTCAGTACGGTGCACACAACGGGGTGCTGCACGTGATGGGTGGCCGCTTGGCGCGTCCCTATCACGCCGTACACGCCTATGGCGAACCTTTCTACCCCTCGCGGGTCCCGCTTGATATTCCGACGATTCCTCAGGTGCTCAAAGAGGCGGGCTACGTCAGTGGGCATTTTCAAAAGTGGCACTGCGGCGGACGCAGCAACGGCTACCCCGGTCCGGTGGCGTACGGGTTTGATTTCAGCTGGGAAGGCAAGCCCGGCGTGCCCTACAACGATTCCGATCTGTGGGATGAGCGTGCGAAGCGCAGCGGTTATTGGCACGGACTCTGGTCCCCCTTGACCCCCCGTCATGAGGGCTTTGCCACATCCGCCCCGGACGATCCGTTCCGCACGGATCCTAACGACGATGACCGTCCATTCGACGGGGTGAGCGATCTGGCATTGCGCTGGCTGGACAAGGTCAAGGAGCAGGATCAGCCCTTCTTTATGAACTTCTGTCCCTCCTTCGTGCATGGACCATTCTCGACCCGTGATCGCAAGCGGCTTGAGCACTACTGCGAGAAGATGGGCGTTCCGTTTCCGACGGATCCGGGCTTGATCGCCGAAGGCATGCCCTCGCGGCAGGCCAATCCCTACTACGCCGCCATGCTGGACAGCCTCGATTGGCAGATCGGTAGGTTACTCGACTATCTTGAGACGACCGATGATCCGCGCAATCCTGGTCACAAGCTGATTGACAATACCTATGTCATGCTCAGTTCCGACAACGGCGGGCTGACTCAGTCGCCGGTGAAGAATGGCTGCGGAAAGGGCGAGCGCGAACGCATCACGGACAACCTCCCGCTGCGTGGCGGCAAGCTGGAGGTGTATGAGGGCGGCTTGCGAATTCCGTTCATTATCCAGGGCCCCGGCGTCAAGGCGGGCAGTGTCTGTGACACTCCGATCAACTTGATCGATATGTTCCCGACGTACATGGCCATGGCGGGGATGACGGGAGAGAACATCGAACATCGAACACGGAACGTCGAACATCGAACGAAAGAGGGAAAAGCAACCAACCTGGACATCGATGGCTGCAATGTACTGCCTCTTATCCTCGGTGGGGATGATAAGGCGCGCTTCGCGGATGGCACGGCGCGTGAGAGCATCTTCTTCCACTATCCCAGTCCATTGCCTTCCTCGAGCATTATCCGCAAGGGGGATTGGAAGCTGCTGCTCTATCACGGCGCCGGCATGGACGTCACCCGGCCCGAGATCCAGCTCTACCGGCTCTACAACGCGGACGGCTCTCCGGCTGATCTGGGTGAGTCTCAGAATCTTGCCGATACGCATCCCGGGAAACGCGACGAGCTACTGGGTGAACTGAAAACGTGGCTGGCCAAGTATGACGCAACGTTGCCTTACAGGAACGCGGACACGCCGGATCGAGCCCTGCCTGACAACGACAAGGTTCCTGAGGTCCTCAAGCGCAGCAGCAAGGGCGAGCGTATTGAAGTGCGTTTCGAGAGGGGCAGGGACAAGGCGAGGATCGTCGAGGCCAAGCTGGTTTACACGACCAACGGATCGGACTTCCTGCGGGACCATCCCGGCTACGAGGAGTGGCTTGAGGCTCCCGCCACACTGGGCAGAGGCGTGGCGACGGCGATCGCCCCGCCCGGGATGACGCACGGTGTCTTCTACCTGCGTGACGAGAACAACTTCCTTATTAACTCCGAGTGGGTGGCACCCTATAGCGGGCCCGGCGGAAAGGACGGCACGGGTGTGGCCGTGATCGAGGATGGTTACGCCTATCGGCCCGGCCTGGTGTCGCTGATCAACACCGCGCTCAAGGCGAAGCGGAACGCGAAGAAGAGCGGACAGGTTACCGATGCGCTGGAACTCGAGATAGAGTCGGCCAAGGCGATCGCCAAGACGCAGGTCGAGGAGCGGAGCTATGCCGTCGCTATGCGCAACCTGCGCTATGCGATAAAGGCGCTGGATGTGCCCGAGGCCAAGCTGCCGGTGCTGAACGAGTTCGTGACCCGAAAATGGTCGAGTCCCGTGCGGGACAATGCGCGGGCCAGGGGGGAGAATCCGCCGGCTGAGATGGCCGCGCAGGCTTTCGATGGCGACCCCAGGACCAAGTGGCTCGATTTTGCCCCCGCAGTGACCTGGATCCAGGCGCGTCAGGATGTACCCCTCGCCATCAGCGGCTATGCCATCACCAGCGCAAATGATGGCCCCGAGCGCGATCCCATGGATTGGGAGCTGCAGGGATCGAAGGACGGCAAGCGCTGGACGACCCTCGACACGAGGGCAGGGGTGCAGTGGTCCAAGCGGCTCGAGAAGCGCAGCTTCAGCTGTAAGACGAATAGGGCCTATCTCTACTACCGGCTGAGCATCACAGCCATCCGCGATGCAAGCACCGCCAACTGCGTCCAGATCGGTGAGATTGAGTTTGCTGAATAGAGGCGGAACGCCTCCTGCCGGGTAAATCGTCAGGTGTCAGCATCTGAAAGCTCTCAACTTCTCGGTTGCGCAGCAGCAAAATGACCTCCCTCTTCGGGTCTCCCTAAATGATGTATCAGAGACCCAAATGATGCATCTCCTGTGTTGCTGTGCATGACCCGTCTGCGGGACAATGTTTGGCATTCGTGACGGGGTTGTCTCGCGATTCCCGTTCAGGTGATCAAGCAACATAGGGGCAGAATAATGATGAAAACGAAGATGCTGTTGGCCGCGAGCCTGTTTCTGTCGATTGCAGTGCAGGCGGGCACGATTGTCAACTTTGGAGAAACCGGCGGTTCTGAAATGGTGACCGCCAATGCCAACGGCACTGTCAGTACGACGTATGCGAGCTCATATACCAGTCCGTCTGACGGATCTGGCGGATATTCGACGAATGTGGCTGGGCAAACCCGTAACTACTACGGTGCGATGGACCCCGTACACGTGTTTGGGCTTGGTAACAATGGCGGTGACGACAGCAAAGATGCCATTCAGATGGTGAAGAACTTCAGTGGTGCCGGCGGCAGTGTCACGAGCATGATTGCCTGGGAATCACCTGACTTCCTTACCAGCGACAGGGCCGCAGAGTCATTTGACATGGAGTTTGAAACCCGCGGCGGAACAAGCACCGCTCGTTACCTTATCGAAACTGCGGCTGGCTGGTATCAGAGTGACCAGACCTTTGTCGACAGTGGCTCTAGCAGTTGGGCTGATTCCAGTAAGAATATTGGGGATTTGACGTGGACTGGGTTCAGTGGGTTTGGGGTCTCAGCAGGCACAGGCACCGCTGACACTAATCATATTGTGTCCGTCGGGGCCTATTTTTCAAGCACCTTAGCTTCGGGCAACTGGACCGGTGCAAAACTGCGCTATTTCAAAGTTACTGCGACTTCGCACATCGTTCAGAGCGATGCCACCTACACCGACGTTTCGGGAGCCGCGGCCGTAACCAGCTCCTCTGATCTGGCCAACCAGGGACAGGCTACTTTTACCAATTCCACGGTTACGGCCGACAAAGGGGGCGAGACTCCTGAAGAGAGCTTCAATGACGGGATTACTGCTGAGGATTTTGCCAACATGACGTGGTTCCTCGATGGTGACGGGCAATTTCCTGCCACCGTCACCCTGAACCTCGATGTCACAACGAACACCGATGGTTATGATATTTCGGAGATCAACTCGATTGCTGGATGGAATGGCGGAACGCAAGCCCACCAAGTGATGACGGTTGAGTATAGTGTGACCGGTGATGCCGGGTTCACCAGTCTGGGCTCGTTTTCGAACACGGCCGCGGGAGTAGGTGAATACAGCCGAATTAGCCTCACCGACGTGTCTGCAGGCTATCTGGCGACGGGCGTTGACGTATTGCGGTTCACCTATGCAGATCCGGCAGGTACGGATCGCATGGTACTGCAGGAGATTGATGTTATTGGCGCTCCAGCCTTCACGGTATCCAATGCCACCTATGCGGATATTTCGGGTGCCGCAGCTGTCGTTAGCGCAACGGACCTCGCTAACGTTGGACAAGCCACCTTCGCCAGTTCCACGGTTAGCTCTAACCAGGGGGCCAACTCTCCGGAAGAGGGTTTCAATGACGGCAGCGCCTCTGATTCGGATTTCGAGAATATCACATGGTTCCATAATGGTGCTGGCCATCTCCCGTCCGAGGTCGTCCTGAACCTCGATGTAACAACAAATACCAACGGGTATGAGATTTCGGAAATCAGTTCGATTGCCGGATGGGGTAGTGGAGACCAGACAGATCAAATCCTGACGATTGAATACAGTGTTGTCGATAGCGCGGGCTGGACGCAATTGGGAACCGAAGCGTTCACATACACCGCTGCAGGCGATGAAGAATACAGCCGCATTAACCTGAATGCAGCAGGCTACCTGGCGACGGGCGTTGACGCATTGCGGTTTACCTATGCGGCCACGGGAAACCATCTGCTGCTCCAGGAAATCGATGTCATCGGCGATGCTGTGGCGGTGCCGGTGCAGCTGGAACTGTCATCCATGTTTTCCGATGACATGATTTTGCAGCGGGAGAAATCAGTGCCGGTCTGGGGAACCAGCGATGCCGGCGCCGACATTACGGTAGCGTTTGACGGGCAGACGAAGACGACCACCGCGGCGGGGGACGGAACCTGGCAGGTGGACCTCGATTCCATGACGGCCTCCACCGTCTCACGGACCTTGACGGTCACAGCCGAACTCAACTCCCAAACGACGGAGGTCAGCTTCTCCAACGTCCTGGTGGGCGAAGTGTGGCTCTGCTCCGGACAGTCCAATATGGCGTTGACCGGAGCACAAACACTGCACAAAGCAGACATTGAGGCGACGCCAACCGATGCGAATCTTCGACTGTTCAAAGTCCCGCAGGAAGGTCCAGCTACACCTCTAGAGCGGCTCGATACCGTCTGGACGGAAAGCACCACGGGCAGCTCGGGCACAGCCCGGAGTTTCTCAGCAGCAGCCTACTATTTTGGGCTCAAACTGAAGACGGAGCTGGGTGTTCCGGTCGGCTTGATTCAGAGCGCCAAAGGGGGAACGATCGTGGAGAAGTGGTTGCCTGCTGGCACGAGCTACAACAGCGGGGATGCCGGGATCCATTATAACGGTATGATTGATGCAATCATCCCCTTTGCGATGCGCGGTGCGATCTGGTACCAGGGCGAGAGCAACTTGATGGATGATGGTAACGACGGGCAGCCGTTGACCTATGTGGCAAAGAAGAAGGCTCTCATCGATGGCTGGCG
>JABGOW010000333.1 GCA_018645275.1 Verrucomicrobiota bacterium | reverse complement strand
GCATTCACCATGAAAAGGCTCTGCCCGCCAAAGGATCGAGCATGGTAACTCGACCCATTCTCGCGAATGACCTTGGGGCCAACATCTCGGTAATCAAATCCACGAAGGGTTCGACCGCCGCCGAGGAAAAGGCGGTCCGTGAGTGGAACCGTCTCAGAATCGCCGAAGGCCTCAACAAACTCAACCCGTGTTCGCAGATTGAAGACGTGGCCAAACCAGAGCGGCACATAGGATGTTGAGCGGATGCCAACGTCATAGATGTCGGTATCGAAGCCGAGGGGGCCCCCTGAGACACTGTAGAAGAGGCTGATCTTGTTCCCTTTCGTCGGAACGAAGGGATTGTTCCGCGTATCATGCAGCAGGGTCGCCGACAGCGTGCTCTTAATCCGATCCTGTTCGCTTTCGAACAGATACTCAGTCCCTGTGTCGCTCGCGAAATCGTAAGAATCCAGTTCGTAGTAAGTGTTGGTGTCGCTGACATCCGTGATGACCGATTCCTCGATATTGTAGCGGAAGGTGATGCGATTCGGGCCGGGTAGCGCTTTGCCAAGCGAGAGGGAGGCGCCCGTGCGTTCAATGTCATAGTCACTGTAGTTTCGATCACGGCGATATACGTCAAATCCCAGAGAAAGACGGCGATCCAGAAACCACGGTTCGATAATAGAGAGCTCGTAAGCCTTGCGGGTAGACCCGAACTGAGCCCGCAGGCGGAGTTTCTGACCATCACCTGTGAAGTGCGGCCATCCCAGCAAATCAAAATTGCCCTGTGAAAGTTCCGCAAACCCGATGAGATTGTCGACGCTGGAGAATCCTGCCCCCAACATAAACTGCCCTGTGCGCTTTTCTGCCACGTCAAAGACAAGATCACGCTGGGCGGGCGTTCCGGTTTCTTCGGGAAGCGCTCTCACGGACTCGAAGAATCCCAGGTTATTGATGCGGCGTTCGCTGCGACGCACGCGGGTCTGGTTGTAGACCTCGCCGGGATAGACGTGCAATTCACGGCGAATGACTTCGTCCTTGGTCCGCGTATTCCCTCGAATGATGACGTTGCGTATGTGGACCAACTCCCCTTCGCGAATCGTGAACGCCAGATCAACAATGCCACGCTCTTTATTCGGATCCAACGAGAAACGGGCTCCCGCATGGAGATACCCACGATCCCCATAGTATGTCTGGAGACGGTCGGCCATGGCCCCGATGCCAGACATAGACGCCACCTTGCCCGTAGACAACGTGATCAACCCCCTGAGCTCCTGTTCGGGAAAGAGTGTCACGCCGCTGAGAGCAATCGTACCGACCCGATACTGTGTGCCTTCGTCAACCACGACGATGGCAACAGACTTGCCCTTATCCTGCGCCTCGCCAACGGAGGCAGACACCTGGACATCGAAGAATCCATGATCCATGTAGCGTTCTTTGACGCCAGCCTCGATATCATCCAACTCAAAACGCTCGTAGCGCTTCTTCCAGAACCAGCGGATTGGATTCCACGGCGACGGGCGCGTCAGCGCGGTGCGCAGGTCTCCCGCCGATAGGATCTTGTTGCCCTGTACGCGCACATCACCAATGTAGCTGACGGGGCCCTCTGTGAATGTGATGCTCAGGCGGACGAGTCCCGTACTGCGATCCACGGGCTCAAATGCCCACACAGCCGTCGCATCGCCGTAGGACTCCTCCCGATACTCCTTCAACACTTCCCGCACGGCAACACCAACGGTCTGATCATCGACAAGCTGTCCTTCCGAAAGGGCCAACCACTTTCGCACTTTCGAGTCGCTGAACTCGGAGACCCCCAGTACTTCAGGTTCGGCCTCAAGCAGCAGTTTGGCCTGCACCGTATACGTGAGGCGGACCCCATCCTCGAGCTCCTCTACCTCGGCATCCACGACCGTGAACTTGC
Organism: Verrucomicrobiota bacterium; assembly: GCA_018645275.1. Taxonomy (GTDB): domain Bacteria; phylum Verrucomicrobiota; class Kiritimatiellia; order UBA8416; family UBA8416; genus JABGOW01. Next base: position 5,969 of record JABGOW010000333.1, on the reverse strand, counting down.
CGGTCGCAAGGAGTTGTTTCACCTCTTGTGATACGGTCTTCGCGTTCAGCTCATGCCCAACGCGTGTACGTGTGTGTGCCAGCACATATTCGGCATCCGATTTGCCCATACCCGAGTGCTTAACCTGCACATCCTGAACGATGGGTGCCGCACAGACGGCAAATGCGCCAGCCAACAGCAGTACAACTGCGCAAATTCCTGCTTTTCCATTCAACTGCTTCACGTCATCACCTCTTCCCCAGAAAACTCTGCTTCGGCTAAGCCATCGACTCCGCGTTCGCGATCCCGAAAGCGGGTATAAGAATCCTCAAAATTCAGAAGGACTTCACCGGTTGGACCATTACGCTGCTTAACCACATCAACAATGGCCAACCGTTCGTCGTCTGCGCCCTCAGTGCCTGGATACTTGCACGGTCGTCGCAGCATCATCACCACATCTGCATCCTGCTCAATCGCGCCTGAATCGCGCAGATCAGAAAGCTTGGGACGCCCCTCTTTGTCGCGCTGCTCGGGGGCACGACTGAGCTGACTGAGCACCAACACCGGGAGGTTCAGCTCTTTCGCCATCGCTTTGAGATTGGAGGATATAGCGGAGGTCTCAAGCTGGCGGCCCTGATGGGAGTACTCTCGGCAGTTCAGGAGCTGGAGATAGTCAATAACGATCAGCTCGATATTGTGCTTCTTCTTCATGCGCCGTGCCCGTGCGCGCAGCTCCATTACGTCCAGCCCGCCGGTATCGTCCATGAAGATGGGGGCCTTGCGGAGTACGGAAGCCGCCTTCACAATGCGACCGTGAAACTCGGTAGACACGTAGCCTCCCGAAAGCTGGAATCCGGGGACCTCGGCATGACAGCAGAGCATCCGGGTCACAAGCGAGGCATAGGACATTTCCAGACTGAAGATGCCGACAGCATGCCCCTTGCCATCGGGATCGTTCTTTCCAAGCGCCGCATGCTCAGCAATGTTCATGGCCAATGACGTCTTGCCCATGGAAGGCCTGGCGGCCAGCACGATCATCTCACTGCCTCGGAGGCCGTTAAGCTTTCTGTCAATATTGAGGAAGCCCGTGGAGATACCAGAACCGATCCCGCGCTTGGATTGGAAGACACTCTCAATGTACTCCATCACCTCCTGGACCGCATTGGGCCACTCGGTAACGGAGCCATGCTGGTTCTCAGTGATGTTCAGGAAGGCCTGCTCGACTTCACTCAGCAGGCTGTCTGCGCTCTGCTCGCCCGTATAGCATGCCGTTTCAGCATCACGGGCACAGTTGATCACCGCGCGCAGCAGATACTTCTGGCGGACGATATCAATGTAGTACTCAGCGTGGGCGGCGGTGGGCGTGGAATCAATGAGCTGATCAAGATAGCCGTCGCCGCCAATCGCGTCGAGGTGCTCCTGGGTCCGCAGATTGTCCGCCAGCGTGAGAACGTCGATAGCCTGCCCAACACTGAGCATCTGAAGCATCGCTTCATAAATGATGCGGTGGGCGGGGACATAAAAATAATCGGGCGTGATCTGGCTATCTACGGCCAGATTCAACGCCCGATCAAAATCCAAGAGTATAGACCCCAGAACCCCTCTTTCAGCTTCCTCGCTGTAAGGAGGGATTCGATCCGCCTTTGTAGCAGGCCGTTGCCCCCCAGAGTCCCGGACCATGGCCACCTACTCCTCTACAATCCAAACCTTGATTGTGGCAGAGACCTCGGGCTGGAGTTTGATGGTGACCTCGAAGACACCCAACTCTTTGATGTGCTCTTCAAGCTCAACCGCACTGCGCTCGATCTCGAAGCCCTGCGTCTTGAGTGCGTCAGCGATCTCAACTTCCGAGACTGAACCGTAGAGCTTCTCGCCCTCAATGGTCTTCATGGGGATCGTCACGGAAACGCCACTGAGCTTGGTTGCCAACTTGCGGGCCTCGGCAAGGTTTGCCTCGCGCGCCACTTCGCGTTCACGCTGGATCTTTGCCAAACGGCGCCGTGTGGCATCCGTAACGGGAGCTCCAAGCTGCTTTGGGATCAGATAGTTGCGCGCATAGCCGTCAGCAACGGTTACAACATCGCCCTCGACGCCAAGATCGGCAACATCTGCCATCAGAAATACTTCGGTAGCCATAGTGATATCTTCCTCTGCGCTAAGCCATCACGCCAATGTTGCGTGCACGACGCACAGCGCGTTTGATGGTGCGCTGCTGCTTCGGTGTGGCCCCCGTCAGGCGGGCCGGTACAATCTTTCCATACTCCGTCACAAAGCGGCGAAGCAGGTCGTAGTCACGGCTATCAATGACTTTAACGCCTTCAAGATAGCGGGACTGCTTGCGGAGTGCGGCTTCACGGCTGCGTGCGTCGCGGGATCCGCCTCGTTTCGGTTTGCTCATTCGTGGCATTTTCTTATCCTCTCCTAGTCTAACCCGCTCCTAGAACGGCAGGTTGTCATCATCCTCGGCAAGGGGTTCAGTCTGTGACGCCCCACCGTCTGTTTTTGCGACAGGCGGTACGGCCCCAGCCGAGCTCTGCTGCCGCTCTGCGGCCGGAGCCGCGCTACCATCGCGAAATTCGGAACCCCGCGGACTGCCAAGAAATTGGACCCGTTCGGCAACCACGCTGAGTCGGCTGAACTTCTGGCCCTCTTTCTCCCATTCATCATACTTCAGGCGCCCCTCAACCAAAGCAGGAGAGCCCTTCTTCAAATACTCACCACACGTCTCGGCCTGACGCCCCCAGACGGTAACACCAACAAAGCAGGTCTCTTCGTGTTCCTGTCCATCGGCCGTACGATAGCGCCGATTGGTGGCCAATCGCAGATCCCCAACTGCCGTCCCAGAGGGGGTATACTTAACCTCCGGATCACGGGTCAGATTGCCTATCAACATGACTTTGTTGAGACTTGCCATTTATCTACTCAGCCGCTTCCGGTTTGGGTTCGGCCGTTTCCTCAACGGGGGGTGCCACAAACGACATGCTCTTCTCGTCGCCACAGGTGATCTGGACACGAAAGACGTCGTCGCTCAACTTGAATCGGGCTTGGAGAGGGGTGATCTTTCCCGCGTCGAGCGAGAATACCATGCGGAGATAGATCCCAGCGTCGCGCTTCGACATCGGGCGAGCAAAGCTGCGGCGCCCCAGTTTCTTGGATCCCAGAACCTCACCGCCCTGACGCGTGATTTCACCTGTGACCCGCTCCAGGGCCTCGACCAATTCCTCGTCCTTCAGCGTATCAGCGAAAATGAACAAACCTTCGTATGTATTCAACGTAGCGACTCCCACTCTTATGCGTTGCTCTAACTTGCTCCCGGTGCGGAGTTAAATCGGTTCATCGCCGAATCCACTCCGGATGCCAGGATCTCGCATACGGCATCGGCAGTCCGTTCGGTCATACTGCCTACACTGTCACGATGCGCGGATGCAAACGGACTGAGCACATGCGACACAACATCCGCTGTGCCGATTCCGCGACCCACGCCCATTCGAATTCTTACAAACTCTCCCGTACCCACATGCTGCATCACCGACGTCAGTCCCTTGTGCCCCCCACTGCCGCCGTTCGGTCGAATGCGAATTCGACCCAAATCCAAATCAACATCGTCCAGAAGCACAATCAGGTCTGACTCCGGCACCTTGTGATACCGCAACAGACTCCCAACCGCGTCTCCACTCAGGTTCATAAAGGTCTGAGGCTTGACTAACGCGACCGTTTCCGATCCGATCGCGACCTTCGCCACCTCAGCCTTAAACCGTAAACTTTTCCGAAAGGTCCCGCTGAAACGCTCCGCGAGACACTCAACTGCGGAAAACCCGACATTGTGTGGTGTACCTTCGTACTTCCTGCCAGGATTCCCGAGACCTACAACAACTTTCACCTTAAGCTTCCGGAGCCTCTGCTGCAGGAGCTTCTCCTTCTTCTTCACCCTCTGCCTCAGCAGCGGCGTCCTCTGCCTCTTCTTCATCCGTCAGGACACGCGGTGCCGCCACGGATGCCACAGCAACATCGGAATCGGTCAATGCCGTGAACCCTGTTGGAAGCGCAAGATCCCCAACCGTCAAATGATCTCCAATACCAAGGCCACTGACGTCCACCGTAATACGATCCACCATGTCGGCCGGCAAACAGGAAATCTCAACTTCGGAAACAAGCTGCTCAAGGGTTCCACCCTCAGCCACGCCTGCGGGCTCGCCCACGAATTCAACCGGAAGGCTGACCTGAAGGGCCTCTGTCATCGAAATGGAGACGAAATCTGCGTGGATGATGTTTCCAGAGATCGGGTGATGCTGCAGATCTTTGAGCAGAACCTTGAGAGGCTTCTCGTCTTCAACAACAAGATCGGCCACAAAATTATGGCCATGGCGCTGGAGCATAAGCTCGAAATCGTGGGCGTCGAGCTGAATGGACTGCGGCTCTGTGTTTCCATAAACGACGGCCGGAATCTGACCTGCACGACGCTGACGACGCGCTTCGCCCGTACCGTCTGCTACACGCTTAACTGCTTTGACAACCATTTCTTCAACCATGTCGCTAAACCCCTTACGCTCTAAACAGTGTCGTTACTGAACGACCCTCATGAATCCGCAAAATCGCTTCACCCAGTAATTCGGCAACCGTCAGTACGGTAACCGGATAGTCACCAAAATCCACCCCAAGCGGGACGGTATCCGTGACCACCAACTCTTTGATCGCCGAAGCCTTCAGGCGTTCGACACCCACGTCGGTAATCGTAGAATGACTTACCGCTGCATAGATCTCTGCCGCGCCATGTTCATGCAGCAAACCGGCCGCCGAACAGAGCGTTCCCGCTGTGGTGGTCATGTCGTCTACCATAATCGCCGTGCAGCCGTCAACACTGCCAACCAGCGTAAAGGCCTCAACTTCTGACGGTCCCATGCGCTGCTTGGCCACAACAGCCAATCCACATTCAAGCAGTTGCGAATACGCATATGCCGCTTTGACACCACCGGTGTCTGGAGCCACGACAACCAGATTCTTGAAATCCTTGGACTGGAGATACTTGCTGATGACGGGGAATCCGTAGAGGTGGTCTACGGGAATATCAAAGAAACCCTGAATCTGCTGTGCGTGCAAATCCACCATGAGCAGACGGTTCACACCGGCCGCCACAAGCAGATTTGCAACCAATTTCGCGGTAATCGGAACGCGAGGCTGATCCTTGCGATCCTGTCGGGCATACCCGTAATAAGGAATGACCGCCGTAATGCGTTCAGCAGAAGCGCGCTTCATGGCGTCGATCATAATCAACAACTCCATGAGGTGCTCGTTGGGCGGATTGCAGGTGGACTGGAGAACAAAGACGTCCTTTCCCCGGATGTTCTCTTTGACTTTGGCAAAGATCTCACCATCAGGAAATCGCGTAATGTCAATCTCACCCAGCGGAGCACCAATGTAATTGGCGATCTTCTCTGCCAAGGCAGGATTTGAACTGCCGGTAAACAGCTTCATCTCACTATTATGTCCATTCTGCACGTTTTTGCCCTCTGCTTGCGAATCAACTTGAACGCAGCGTGGTTACCCGACCTGGGTTCGAACCAGGACTATGGGCGTCAAAGGCCCGTGTGCTACCATTACACCATCGGGCAGCGTTTCAGGGAACAACTCCCCCTTGAATATGGACACACCACACCCAAGGCAGAACCGTTACTTCTATAGAGTCTGACTACCAAAGTCAAGACCCCCCGCCGCAATTATGGCGCCTTTTAGATTTTCCCGGATCCAAACCCTTTCGGACTTCCTGCAACAACGCTCACGCGCCACTGACTTCATCAGAGGTTAGAGAGGGCCGCAAAGAGGCACAAAATGCACAAGCAGTCGCCCCGCTGAACATGGCATTAGGGGGAGGGACGGCCATACGGAGGTCCCCACTTCTCTATAGGACAGGCGGTGGTTCTGAGATACGAGAGAGGAAGCGAGCCGCATGCATGCACACATACAGCAAAAACAAAGAGGGGGTATGTTGCTTG
>JABGOW010000332.1 GCA_018645275.1 Verrucomicrobiota bacterium | reverse complement strand
GTCGGCTCCCAGTTCTCCCATTTTGTCGATGCGGTCAGCGTCAGCGTTTGGGCCGAGTGCTTCTTCTTAAAACGCTGCAGGTTGCTGCGGTACACGCCCTCATTGCCGGTGGGTGCGAGAAGGTCCTCGTTCACAGCCAGGCCCTCGATCTGCCGGGCGGCTCCGTTCCACTCGTCTGTGGTGTCAATCCGCCAGCTATTCGAGTCTTTGGCTGCAGCTGGCCCACTGGCCAGTGCTGCGATGGTTACAATGGCTGTGCATATCATTCTGTTCATAGTCACTTGTTCTCCTGATTCTGCTTTATGTAGAGCCTGTCCGAAAAGGGCTCCGCCCTGAAAGGGCTTGATATACGAGCCCAGGGCAACGCCCTGGGAAACGAAACAACAACGTCCTAGCCCTGAAAGGGCGAGATATAGCGAAGTTACTGATGGTACGGTCATATATCCCGCCCTTTCAGGGCTACATGTATTTCTTGTTCATCCCCAGGGCGTTGCCCTGGGCTGGTATATCTCGCCCCGTTGGGGCTTTTCAGATCGGGTCTATCTAGTCCTTTTTCTGCCCGGTACGTCTGTCCCGGCCATCCAAATCGACCCTTTTCGTGCCTTTCAAGGCTTTGGCCGCATCCTTCTGGATCACATTCGCATGATGCTGTTCCTGGTCCGTCACAATCTCAAACGACCAGGCGTACATGCTCTTGCCCAGTTCCGCCGGTGGGGTGATCTGCAGGCCGGCCGGCATCATCTTCCAACTGACGTCCGCGTCTGAGCCGAGCAGCTTCACCGACTTCACCTGTCCGGCGTTCCATCCCGTCGTGTCCGTGATCACAAACGTCGCTGTAGGTTTCTCCAGTTTGATGGCGTAGAGAGTGTTGCCTTTGGTGGTGAAGGCGAGGTGTTCGCTTTCCTGGTCGCAGGCCTTCCAGTAGCGGCTTCCATAGATAGCATCGCCGTTGATTGCCAGCCAATCGCCCATGGCCCGCAGGCGCTCCACCTGCGGTTCCGGAATCGTGCCGTCCGCCTTGGGGCCAATATTGATCAGGAAGTTTCCGTTGCGGCTGATCACCTCGATCATCTCGTGAATGACGCCTTCGATGCTCTTGTAGGTGTCGCCTTTCAGGTAACCGAACGAGGTCCCGAAGGTGGTACAGCTCTGCCACTTGGGGCCAATCACCTTCAGCTTAAGATTGTCCTTCTCGAGGCATCCGACGCCATCCGGCCAGTTGCGGTTGCCGCCTTTGTTGTTTACATAGACCGCCTGCCCGCGGGCGGCGCCGTGGTTCATGAAGCCGGTGATCATGGCTCGAAGCTGATCGTCGAAGTACTTGATCTCGGGTCTTGCTGTTCCCTTACGTACGTTGTTGCCATCCCGGGTGTAGATGGGGAAGTCATCCATCCACAGCATATCAGGATGGTATTTCTCCTGGATCTCTTGCCAGCGCGCAACATAGTCGTCGACAAACGCCTTGTTATAGCTGAACTCCGGGCCATAGAGCATGGCCGCCTCCGGGAAGCGTTTGATCTCCTCGGCGATATGCGGCATAGGCTCGCTGTGAACCGCAAACTGCGCCTTGGCAAAGAACCCGGTATGGCGTTCGCGGTGGTACGACGGCGCGTATTTCAGCCCCTGCTTGCGCACGGCCTTACCGAGATCCCCGACAAGGTCTCGTTTCGGGCCCTTGTCGACCGCGTTCCACGGCGTCAGATCCGAATCCCAGTTGGCCCAGCCGTCATGGTGCTCGGCGGTCAGTACCACGTATGTGGCCCCGACTTCTTTGAACAGGCGCGCCCATGCCCCAGGGTCCCAGTTCTCCGCTCTGAACTCCGGGATGATGTCCTTGTAGCCGAACTCGGGCGGATGAGCGCCCCAGCGCTCCTTCAGGTAGGGGTAGTAATGCTTGGGGTCCCGGTAGATCATTTTGGGAACATGCTCGGCGTAGCCGCGCCCAACCTTGTGATAGCCGATGGCGCTGTAGGGGCCCCAATGGATGAAGATCCCGATCTTGCCGTCGTCGAACCAGGCCGGAACCGGCATTTTTTGCAGCGATCCCCAGCTTCCGTCGTGCTTATCCACCGGATCACCCCCCTCTGCCGCACATAGGCGACTTGCTGGAGCCACAATCGTGAGCAAAAGAAGGCTCAAGCAGTACAGGCTCACTCTGTATGTCGTAGACTTCATTCCAACGCCTTTCTTGTCCAATTGTTTCCCTGCTAGGGGGGCAGCCATAACTTGGCCTTCTCCCCCCTTTTGCTATCCATTTCGGTCGACGATAGCGGCGACGAGAATGGTGGACGATTGGGATGCTCTTCACTCGTTATCCGCTCTCGTCGCCGTTCTCGTTCACCGATTCCCATCTTCTTCTGGCTTCTTATCGAATCTCGGATACTGCCCAGAACCCCAGAGCCAGGGGGGCACACACACTCTACCACTATAGCGTACCCGGTCTCGCGCGAACATGGGAGGATTGATCGAATCCATGGACGTTTTGGTCTTTTCTCTACGTTGACAAACCTTCGTTCCTTGGTCAATATTCACGACATGGGAAATCTGGTGCTTCATATACGCGCAATACCTCGCGTGATGCCGATCGCTCCGCGCGTCTGTTCCGTGGGCTATCTGCCGTCGAGAACCATGTGGATCAAGCGCAAGTTTGAAAGTGTGCATTTCGGCTTCATTCTGAAGGGACGTGGCCGGCTCCGTTATGGCAAGCGGTCGTTTTCCGTAGTGGCGCCCTGCGTCTTCATATCGTGGCCCGGAGCATACCAGGAGTTTGGCCCGGAACCCGAGGGCGCGACATGGGAGCAGCTGTTCATGGGCTATGATGCGAACCTGGAGTCCATGTTTGATGCGTGGGATATTCATCCTGCGAAACAGCCGGTCTGGCCGATTGCGTCACCGCAGACGGTGCGCAACCTGGTCAATGAGCTGATCGCCTGCATGCGAAACGTGGAGGCCAAGGGGATGGTTGACCGGATCGACCGTATCTGTGAACGACTGCTGCTGGAATCCCGGCTTGAACAGTCCGCCCAGCTGGAAACCCCGCACGGCGCCGAGTTTGACCATGTTCGCAGGCTTGTGGCAGGGAATCTGGCTGATCGGCATGATGCGAAGTTTCTGGCCAGTCAATACGGCATGTCGGAGGTGAGCTTTCGAAAGAAATGGAAGCAGCGTTTTGGGGCGCCCTTCAAGCAAGACATCATGATTCTCCGCATGCAGGAGGCCTGCCGCCTGCTCACGGAAACCGACAGGGATGTAAAAGAGATCGGAACCGAGCTCGGATTTGAGGATCCGCTCTATTTTTCCCGACGCTTCGCCAGCCTGATCGGTATGCCGCCCACCGCCTACCGCAAGAGCTGGCGCACCGATGAGAGTGAGGACTGAAATCGCCTGAAGCGCAGAACATGGTCCTCTTCTTTGGCTCATTCTGGCGCAGCCGGGAAGGTTTCCCGGCCTACTTGTTGCAGTATCAAACAGCACACTCCCTCTACCTAGTTGTCTGTCGCGGCGTGACACGCTATGCTCTGCAGGATCAAATGATGAGAAGCGTTAATGCAGAAGGAAAGGAAACCGAGATGAGCGAGAAGTGGGTTAGTAGAATGTGGGTTGCAGTACTCTGTGGGATTCTGGCAGCCGGAAGCCTCATGGCACAGACAGAACCGGCACCGGCGGCATCGCCGGACCCCTACGCGAACGAAACGACGGAGCAGCGTGATGCGCGCATGGCGTGGTTCCGCGATGCGAAATTCGGCATGTTCATTCATTGGGGCGTCTATGCGGTGCCGGCGGGAACGTATGACGGAAAGAGAATCAGCGGAATTGGTGAGTGGATCATGAACCGCGGCAAGATTCCTGTAGCAGAATACAAGGCCTTCGCCCCGGACTTCACCGCCTCGAAATACGATCCCAAAGCATGGGTCGCCCTGGCGAAACGGGCGGGCATGCGCTATATCGTGATCACCTCCAAGCATCATGACGGGTTTGCGCTGTTTGATTCGAAGGTCACCGATTGGGATGCAGTGGATGCCTCCGGCGCCGGCCGCGATTTGATCGACCCGCTGGCCAAAGCTTCCCGGAAAGCCGGCTTGAAGTTTGGTCTGTATTACTCGCAGGCGCAGGACTGGACCCATCCGGGAGGAGCCAAAGCGCGATACAAAGAGGGCGAGAGCTGGGACGAGGCTAATAAAGGGGATTTTGATACCTATCTGCGTACGATTGCAGCACCCCAGGTTGAGGAGATCCTGACGAGATACAAGCCGGATGTTCTCTGGTGGGACACGCCTACCTGGATGACGACGGAGCGTGCCGCGCGGCTTATCCCTTACGTAGGGCGGGTTCCCGGTATCATTCACAACAATCGTCTGGGTGGCGGGTTCAAAGGCGATACGACGACGCCTGAACAGCATATCCCGGCCACGGGCTTGCCCGGCGACTGGGAAGTCTGCATGACCATGAATAAAACCTGGGGCTATAAGAGCTATGACCACAACTGGAAGTCCGTCGAAGATATCACGCACAAGCTGTGCGACATCGTAAGCAAGGGCGGCAACTTCCTGCTCAACGTTGGACCCACGGCGGAGGGGGAGATTCCGCAGGAGAGCATTGATCGACTCGAGGCCGTTGGCCGCTGGCTGGATGTGAACGGCGAAGCGATCTACGGCACCACGGCCAGCCCCTTCCACAAGTTGCCCTGGGGACGGGCGACAAAAAAGGTGCGCGAGAATGGTGCCACGATCTACCTGCATGTGTTTGACTGGCCTGGCGACGGAAAACTGCTGGTGCCGGGGTTGCGTAACGACATCCGCTCTGCCTCGCTGCTCGCCGGCGGGAAACCAATCGTAACAGTGCAAGGCGACGAAGGGGTCACGCTGCAGCTTCCCAAGAGCGCACCCGACGCAATCGCCTCGATTATCAGGCTCGAGGTCGAGGGCAAGTTGAATGTGGAGTCCGTGACGTTGAAACAAAAGGCTGACGGCAGCGTTCTGTTGGACGCCGCCCATGTTGAGATAAACAACCCCGGTTACGGCGATCATGCCAAGATCGAGCATAAGGGCGGCAAGTCGAATATTGGTTACTGGCTCGACAAGCGGAGCTGGGTGAAGTGGACCTTTGTGGTCAAGCAGCCCGGCACGTTCACCGTATCGACCGAGGTCGCGTCTGCGGCTGACAGCGCCCTGCAGTGGGGGCTGGCCGGAAAGCTGGAGCGCGAGTCGATTGCATCCACGGGAAGCTATGAGTCCTTCAGTACGGTGACACTTGGCCAAGTGACAATTGACAAAGCAGGCACCTGCGAATTTGTCGTTAAGCCGGTGCAGAAGAAATGGAGCCCCGTGAATCTCCGCGCGGTCGCGCTGACGCCGGTTCAGTGATAGGGAGGCTCTGGATGGTGGTATCCGTGGTGAAGAAAAATGTGCTCTCGGCGGTAGGGGTGCTAGCGATTTGCGCATCGGCGTTTGGCGGGATTAGTGACGTCGTCAGAGAGTCGGGTGTCAAGGCCGGTGTGGTCGTTCATTTGGGCTGTGGTGACGGGCGTGAGACGGGCGCGATGTTGCTGTCGGACCGCCTGCTGGTGCAGGGGTTGGACCGCGATGCCAGCAACGTGGCGAAAGCCCGCGACTATCTGTCGGGTAAAGGCATTTACGGAAAGGTCACGGTCAGCCATTTCGATGGCAAGCGTCTGCCCTATGCCGACAACTTGGTCAATCTCATCGTCGCCGATGCTCTTGGCGATGTGCCCCGGGCGGAGGTTCTGCGTGTCCTGGCTCCACTCGGTTCTGCAATCATCAGCGGGAAGAGGATCGCCAAGCCGTGGCCGAAAGAGATCGACGAATGGGGTCACTTTTTACATGGGCCGGACAACAATGCCGTGGTCAACGATTCCGTCGTTGGCATGCCACGCAACATTCAGTGGATCAACGGGCCGAAGTGGCAGCGCAGCCACGAGGAATTCTCGACGGTAAGCGTGGCGGTTTCCAGTGCGGGGCGCCTGTTCTACATCGTCGACCGGTCGCCGCAGGCCTATATCAGCTTCAACCCGCAATGGAAGCTGGTTGCGCGTGATGCGTTTAACGGCATGCTGCTCTGGGAACGGGATGTTCCGGTCTGGGTCGATCATATGCGGCAGTTTCGCAGCGGACCGGCGCACCTGCAGCGTCGCCTCGTGGCAAAGGGGGATTCCGTCTATGTTACGCTTGGTCTCGATGCACCGCTGTCCAAACTGGATGCAACCACCGGAGAGACACTCAAGGTGTACGAGGGGACGGCGTGGACCGAAGAGATTATTGCAGAGGGGGATTCGCTCTATCTCCTGGTGGGTAGCTCCGAGACGAGCCGGTTTGGGTCCGGACTGTTTGAGCGTGATGAGCCTCCCATGCGCAGGGAGCGCTTCATGGTGGCTCTGGATGAAGCCGATGGGAACGAGCGCTGGCGAATCGACGGCAAGGGCGAGAATTTCATCATGCCGTTGGGTATGGCGCTCTCAGGTGGACGACTCTTCTATCACAACGTGAAGGGGCTGGGCTGCCTTGATCCGCAGACCGGCACGCAGCACTGGTTTCACAATCGACCGGTTGTGGGCACACGGTACGGATTTTCCACCTCCACGCTGGTCGCAACGCCGGATGTGGTCTTGCTTGCGGACAAGGATCCTGCTCACAAACAGAGCAGAGATCTGCCCGTTGCCGCTGGCGATATCAAGTGGGCCGTTGGCGGCTGGAATGAAGCCCCGTTGACAGGCGGCCGAACGGGCCTTGGTTTTGTTACGGCCTATGCCGCGGATAGCGGCAAGGAGCTGTGGAAAGCGCCCTGCGCGGAAGGATACAATGTCCCCGTCGATGTCCTCGTCAACGAGGGATTGGTCTGGGTTGGACCGTTTCATAGGGGCGTTGCTACCAAACAGGGGTATGACCTGAAGAGCGGACAGGTCGTAAAGACTATCTCCACCAAGGGTGATCCGGTCGGCATGGTGCATGATCGCTGCTATCGCAACAAGGCCTCGAGCTCGTTCATTTTCACCTGCCGTGACGGAATCGAAGTGCATGATTACGAAACGGGGTGGATTCGGAACAACAGCTGGACGCGTGGTCCGTGCCAGTTCGGGATCATGCCTTGCAATGGCCTGATGTATGTCCCCACCGATCCCTGTGCGTGTCACTTGAAAACACGGATACACGGGTTCAAGGCCTACGCGTCGGAGCGATTGAGCACGGTAGGGAAGCCACTGTCCATGAAAGGGCGATTGGTCAAAGGCCCCGCCTTTTCGGAGCGCCGCCATTCAAAACAGGCGGCCCCAGGTTCCGGTGACTGGCCGGGGTACCGCAATGACATTAGTCGTTCGGGATCCACTGCGGTCAAGGTCGCGGTTTCTGAGACCCCGAAGTGGTCAGCCCACCTGGGCGGAAAATTGACACAGCCGGTGGTTGCCGGGGGTATGGTCTATCTTGCATCGAGCGAAGCGAATACGGTCTATGCGCTGGATAGCACGACCGGTGATGTGAAGTGGCAATATGTGGCCGGTAGCACGATCGACAGTTCACCTACCGTGCATAGCGGGCGCGTTCTTTTCGGTTGCGCAGACGGCCGAGTTTACTGCCTGGACGCCAGGAGTGGTCAAGTTGCCTGGCGCTTCACGGCGGCCCCGGAAGCACGCCAGGTGTGCATTCATGGGCGGCTGCAGTCGACATGGCCGGTTCACGGATCCGTCATCGTCAGCAACAACGAGGTCACCTTCACCGCGGGGCGTTCATCCTTCCTGAGCGGCGGCCTCTACTTCTATCGCCTGAACGCGACAACCGGTGAGGTCCTGGCACACAGTCTCATCTTTCACGTTGATCCGGCAACCGAGCAGCAGCTTGGACCGAAGGAGACGCGGTTTGATGGGGTGGGGGTCGTCTCGGATCTGCTTACCAGTGACGGGGAGTCCTGCTTCTTGAAACA
>JABGOW010000270.1 GCA_018645275.1 Verrucomicrobiota bacterium | reverse complement strand
TGTGGCCGCGGTGGACCAGAACGTAGGGCGCCTGCTGGATTGGTTGGATGAGAGCGGACTCGCGGAGAACACCATTGTGATCTACAGCTCCGATCAGGGCTTCTATCTTGGAGAGCACGGTTGGAGTGACAAGCGGCTGATGTATGAGGAGTCGGTGCAGATGCCGTTCGTCATTCGCTGGCCGGGACACATCAAGCCGGGGCAGCGCATTGAGGCGATGATTCAGAACATTGACTATGCGCCGACATTCCTGGATATCGCCGGTTTGGATATTCCGGCAGATATCCAAGGTCGATCCCTGGTTCCTCTCCTTGGGGGCGTTACGCCGGAAGAATGGCGCGACTCGATCTACTACCACTACTACCACAGCGGTGCCTACAACCTGCCCAAGATCGAGGGTGTTCGAAACGAGCGCTACAAGTTGATCCGTTACTATGGTCATCGGAAGCTGGATTTTGGCGAACAGTGGGAGCTCTTTGACCTGGAGAAGGACCCGCAGGAGATGAAATCGGAGTACGACAATCCCGAGTATGCCGGGATTCGCAGACGGATGATGAAGGAATTGAAGAAGTTGCGGAAGCAGTATGAGGTGGGGGAGTAGGGTGGGCGTGTTCGTCCCCTACAGGGACGGGATGTCTCTGGTTGTGACGATATCCAGGGGTTTCACCCCTGGCTGACGTGTTCGTCCCCGTTGGGGACAGGATGTCGTCCCCGAGGGTGAGAAGAAGGCGTCCCCGTTGGGGGTAGAAGATCGTCCCCGAAGGCGAGAGAAAGGCATGCCTGAAGGGGAGCAACAAGACAGCCGGGGGTGAAACCCCCGGACGGAGAATCGACGAAAGTAATGCTCCCCGAAGGGGAGGAACACGATAGCCGGGGGTGAAACCCCCGGACGGAGAATCGACGAAAGCAAAGCATCCCCGAAGGGGAGCAACATGATAGCCGGGGGTGAAACCCCCGGACGAAGAATCGACGAGAACAATGCTCCCTGAAGGGGAGCAACAGGATGACTACAGACATGACTGATTACTCAACACTAGCTATCTGGGCTCTCACCCTCTTCGTTGTCAATGAACTTGTGGCCAATACGTTTGCGTTGCTCAACCGACGTCGTTTGGTGCCCGGTCTCAGCGTGCATGGTTGGTTGGCGCTGCCAGCAATAGCCGTTGTGCTTGCACCGATGGTGGCTGACCTTGGCTCTGGGACCTTGGTTGCACAGTGGCCGAGCCTGCTGCGTTCATTGGCTGCTGTGCTGTGCACGATGGTGTCGCAGGCTGCGCTGTGGGCGGAAGCGTTCCTGCTGACCGGCTTGCTGTTGGACGGCATGAATGGCGTGGTTCCCGACCGCAACGTGGTCGTGGGCAACAGCAAAGGCGGGATGCTCAAGGGTGCGGTCTTCAGCGGCATTCTCATGGGGCTGATCCAGATTACGGGGATTGTGCTCTCTCTCAATGTGGTTCAGGCAGCCTACCAGCGTGTGCCGTACTTGGTATTGGCCATTGCAGGCGCTCTTGCGTTTCCCATCTTCAAGATCATCGTGGAATCATTTGACGGCAGTCAGAACTTCTTCACGCGGGCCTCACTGGCTTATCGCAAACCTTCACTGTATGGCCGTGGTGTTGTAGCCGGACTAGCTCTTGCGGTGGCGATCGGAATGGATCTGCCGAACCGGGAAACCGGATTTCGTATGCTCTTTGGTGCCGTGGCCGGACTGCTGGCCTTTGCCGGAGGAAGCCTGGTTCGCGATGTCGTGCTCGGCCTACGCAAACGCGGTGGCGTGAAGTCGCCGCGACTCTATTTCGTAGAGAGCTGCATGGGCATCTTTATCGGTGGCGCGTTGGCGTTCTACTTTGACGTCAATCAACTACCAATCGTGCTCACGAAGTTTGATCTCTATACGAGTTTTGGGATGGATCCCAATGCACTCGTAGGCGCCTGCAACAGCGTACGAACGACACGCCCGGATGAGTTTCGTCTGCTGCTCAACAACTGGGGCTATATCCAGCTGACGTCCGTGAGTGGTGGCGCAAAGATGCTTCTCAACGAAGCGATCATCGGCGTTTCCGTGTGGGGAATCGCCGCATGGCTGTTCGCGATCAACCGCTCGTTTATGCAGGCATTCTTCGAGAAGAGCTGGGCACCCGTTAAGCGAATTCCCACGCGTGAAGGCGTGAACGAACTCGTTGCCGGAACGATCCGGGTTATGCGCTGGGGACTTTGGATGTCGCCGGTGATCTTTACGTTCCTGCGTCCGATGGGCACGCCGACCTGGTACAATCAGGACGGTGCGATCCGGTCAATCTTTGCGACGGTGAACCAGATCTTCATGGGGGAAGAGGCGTTCAATACGTGGAGCTTGGGCGTCTTCACCTGGATCCTTGTTTATGGTGGTTTCCGCATTCTGATTTTTATCGACCATATGGGCCTGCGTGTCGCGACGCTGGTCAACTTGAGCTTTATCGGCATGGACCGGTTGGATGAAAAAGTGGCCCGCTTCATCGGTCCCGATGCCGCCGCCCGCTACATTCCGGAAGGCGTCAAACGTTTCACAACGTGGGCGCCGCTATTGATTCCCTTCTACCTGCCGGCGGCCGCTGAGTGGGACCTGGTCTGGAACGAGAGCCGTGCCATGATTGCCGCATCCGGTGGTCGGGTCGACCTTTCGCTGGTAGCCCTTGGTGCATTCCTGTTGGTCATCATCGGTATTGTGGTTCTGACCCGCTGGTGCAAGTCACGGCGTCCCCTACAGGCAGATGGCAAGTTGCGCATTGCCAATATGACCTATGAAGTGGATCTCAAGGCGACTGGCGAATCGAATAGCCGCTTGTATCACCAGGGCGTGACTGTGACACGACCCTCCTACGAAGGCCTTGAGCCGGCAGGTCGCCTGCTCTTCGTTACCGAAGTGTTGAGCGATGGCACTCACACGAGCTGGCCCGTGCTTGGTAATCATCCCGAGGAGCTGTTCTCCAAGGCGGTCTGCTCCCGTGACGGGAGTCGCCTGAAGGTCGTACACGAGACCCATGATCTGCAGACAACCCTGACCATAGCGTTACCCGATGATCTGGCCGCGGTTGAGTCCTGGACGGTTTCGATCCGAAATCGCTCGGACCGCGCACGCACGCTCAAGCTGTCGCCCTACCTCGAATGGTTGCTGAACGGGGCGGATGGCGACCGCAATCACACGCAATACAATCGGCTCTATCCCGAAATGTCCTACGACAGTTCGTTGAACGCTGTGCTGGCGCTGCATCGTCACACCAACAAGGTTGGACTTCTGGCGGCTGCGCAGGTTCCGGAGGGATTCCTGACAGGGCGCGTCGATTTCATTGGTCGGGCGGGCACTGTCTGGCAGCCGCGCGCACTTGAGACGTTTGCCTTCTCGGCATGTTTCGACACCGCCGCCTATCCCTCGTTTGACCCCATCGGCTCCCTGCTGTTAGGGATGACCATTGAGCCGGAGGGCAGTGCGCAAGCTGAATTGCTCGTGGGGTGCGCCGATTCGAAGGCCCAGGCAGCGGAGTGGATTCGGGAGTATTTGAAACCGGAGAGTTTCAACGCCCAACAGCCAACAACCAACAGCCAACAACCAAGTGAGGAGAATCAAGACTTGGACGTTGGACGTTCGATGTTGGATGTTGGATGTTCAGCCCCCCGTAACCCCATGATCGGGCATGGCGAGATTCCTCCTGGCACCCCATTGCCGTATACCGAATACGAAAACGATGGCGCGACGTTGCATGTGCGCACGCCGTTCACGCCGCGGCCGTTTGATCACACGATGTCCAATGGGGTGGGGCATGTGCTTTGCGTAACCAACCGCGGGCTGCACTGCTCGGCTAATGGCAACGCGCAGCAGAATAGGCTCACGACGGACTGGGCAGACCTGGTGACGCGCGAGATGCCGTCCGAGGCTATCTATCTCTATGATGCCGAGGGAGATTCCTGGTTCTCGCCAACCTATGAGCCGCTGCGTGACCTTGAGGCCCAGCATGACGTCCGTTTTGGTCTGGATGGATCCGCGACGTTTAACATGCGAAAGGGCTGGCTTGAAACCGAGCTCACGACCCACGTGCCACTTGATGCACCGACGGGCGTCTACCTGTTGACGCTACGTAATCACGGCTCGCAACCGCACAGCTTGCGTGTCGCGCCATACTTCCAGATCGCACTGGCGCATAGCCCAGAGATGGCCGGCGCGGTGAACATCGAGCAAGACGCAGCCAGTGGCGCGCTCTTCTTCGAGAATTCGCACAACACCTTCCGGTCCGGTCCCGCCTTTGTAGCCATGAGCCGTTCGAGTGATGCGGTGACGACCACGCGCGGCGGGTTCTTTGGTCAGGGACACTCGTTTGCGCATCCCGTGCTTGTCGAAAGCGGTAAGGCTGATGAGGGCAGTTCTGATGCAATGCCATGTGCTGCATTACTCACAACGGTTGAGCTGCCTGCAAAAGGCGAGAAGACCATTGCCGTCCTTCTGGGGCAGACCGACACCATGGCGGAGGCCAGGGAGTGCATCGGGAAGCTATGCTCCGTTGATGATGCACAACACAGTCTGGCACAGACTCGCAAATGGTGGCGGGCATTCGCGTCTACCGTTAGCGTCGAGACCTCTGACCCTGAGTTCGATGGCTACGTGAACTGGATGAAGTACCAGGCGCTGTCCGAGCGAATCTGGGCTCGCAAGGGCTTCTATCAAGCCAGTGGCGCCTTTGGTTTTCGAGATCAGCTTCAGGATACGGTGAATCTGATCTGGGTGGATCCGGCGCTGGCACGCAAGCAGCTTCTGCTACACGCTTCGCAGCAGTTCAAAGAAGGCGATGTCACGCACTGGTTCTTTACCCAGGACGATGGACGAACCGGGTTTGCGAGCCGTTCTCACGCGTCGGATAATCTACTCTGGCTGGGGTGGGGGGTATCCGAATATGTACGGATGAGTGGGGATACGAGCCTGCTCGATGAGCAGGTGACCTATCTTGATTCTGAAGTTCCGTTGCCGCCGTTGCCGCACGGCAAGCATGGCATGGGATTCTGTCCGCTACGTTCACCTGTGTCTGACAGCGTCTACAAGCATGTGCTGTGTGCGATTGACCTCGTGTTCGATAAGCGCATGGGGCCGAACGGACTGCCGTTGATCGGGACCGGTGATTGGAACGATGGTCTTGACGAGATTGGTAGCGAAGGCCGTGGGGAGAGCATCTGGCTGGCCTTCTTCCTGACCTACATCCTCAACCAATTCCTCGATATCATCGAGGCCCGCAGTGGTGCCGCCCGCCGCGCGCACTACGAGGAGAAACTCGCCGCCATGAAGGCTGCCGTGGAGAAGACTTGGCGGAGCGACCGCTATCTGCGCGCCATTCATGACGACGGTACCGAGATCGGAATCGAGGGCGCAGGCTACTGGGAGACCGATGCCCTGACCGCCGCCTGGGCCGTCTATGCCGGCATCAATCCTGAGCGTGGTCGCACTGCCGTTGACACGGCGATTCGCGTGCTTGAGTCAGACAACACGATCAGTCTTGGATTCCCGCCGCTGCGCGCCGACACGAAACCGTTCCTCGGCCGTAGCAGTTACTACCCCGAAGGCGTGCGCGAGAACGGCATGTACAGCCACGGCGTACAATGGCTCGTGAGAGCCTGCCGTCTTCTGACCGAACAGCTTGCTGCGGCGGGTGACGCCGAAGGAGCCCAGACCTATCGCGATGCAGCCGCAAGGCTCTGGTACAAGACGGCAGCCATCTCGCACGTGACGCCGGAGGAAATCGAGATCTACGGAGGTCAACCCAACAAACAGTGCGCCGACTACCTCACCAAGTTCGACCCCGGCCGCATGATCTGGAACGGCTACACCGGTGCCGCCGCCTGGATGCTGCGCCAAGCCATCGAGGGCGTCATGGGTGCCACGTTGGAGAACGGAGAAGTCAAGATGCCCGGTGATCTCGATTCTCAGCGCGGCAACCTCGTCTGCAAGGGACTGAAGCGTGATGTGTCCCTTAGCCCACTGTCGTAGCTTTCTGTCGTCATGTCGATGGCCAGGCACACTTCGGTTGAACTACGAAAGGGGATGAGCGTAGGGTGGCTGCACCGTTTACCTTGTTGGTAAGCGGATGTATGATGGAAAGGATAATCTCATGAACGTCAAAGCAAACATTGTCGGGATACTACTCACCTTTGTTCTGGTCGCACAATTGGCTGAAGCAAGGGCTGGTGGCCCGGAAATCCACAGTGCGGCGGACGTGACGAACGCCATCTGTTTTGCGATGTACACCGTGCAGGACAATGTACTCAAGTTGACAGCCCAACTCTATCCGCTGGCTGATGAAGACACTCGTACCATCAAACTGCAGATCATGAAGAATGGTGCCTGGACTACTATTGCTGAAGGTCCGGTGCGTGAAGACCTGTACGGCTCTCCCGTTGGCGCCAAGGTATGGAACATCTGTTTCCGTGTTGAGGATTGGGATCATTCGGTGGACTGGCCGTATCGCGTCAGCGCTCGCGGTGGTGCCGACACGTATGGCGGCACCATTCGCAAAGACCCGATTCACAAGAATGAAATCGTTGTCGCCGCCTTCACCGGAAACTCCAACAAGGATCGGCGTCTCAAACCCGATATTATCCGTAACATCAAGGCCCAGGACCCCGACCTGCTTTTCTTTTCCGGGGACCAATCCTATGACCATCGGAATCATCTCGGCGCGTGGCTTCTCTTTGGCCGGCAATTCGGTGAGATCATCAAGGATCGCCCAACCATTGCGATTCCAGACGACCACGATGTCGGTCAAGGTAACCTCTGGGGCGAAGATGGCGTGAAATCGATACTGCCCGGGGCCTCCGACGGCGGCTATACCATGCCGCCGCAATACGTGAATGAAGTCCAGTTCGCCCAGACGTCCAATCTGCCTGATCCCTACGATCCGACGCCGATCAAACGCGGCATTGGCGTCTACTACACGGATCTCAACATAGGCGGTGTCGATTTTGCGATTATCGAAGACCGCAAGTTCAAAATGGGACCGGCGGACATTATTCCAAAGATGGGTCCGCGTCCCGACCACATCAACGACCCGACGTACGACCGCAGAGCGGTTGACGTCCCAAGCGCACGCCTGCTTGGTGACCGCCAGATTCGCTTTCTCGAACATTGGGGGCGCCAGTGGGATGGCGTCGCGATGAAGGCTGTGCTCTCCCAGACCATATTTGCCGGCGGTGCCCACATTCACCATGGTAAGCGTTTGCTCGCCGACCTCGACTCCAATGGTTGGCCGCAGACGGGACGCAACCGCGCACTGGCCGCGATCCGTGAGGCGCACGCCTATATGATCGCCGGCGACCAGCATCTTGCTTCTGTCATACAGCACGGCACTGACGAGTGGAAGGATGCCGGCACCTCCTTCTGCGTACCCTCGATTGTGAACTTCTACCCGCGGGCGTGGCTGCCACTGGAGGCGGGGGCTGATCCGGTTTCTGACGTGCTGGAGCATACCGGAGACTTTCTGGACGGCTTTGGCAACAAGGTGTCCATGTATGCCTATGCCAACCCCGGGCCCGACTGGCGGTCCATAGACGATCCGCTGCGCGGTGGCGCAGCCGGCTACGGGCTTGTCCGCTTCAATAAGCAGCAGCGCAGTGTAACCGCCGAGTGCTGGCCGCGCATGGTTGATGTGACACAGCCGGACGCCGCGCAGTTTGCAGGTTGGCCCGTCACGGTCACGATCGGAGAAGACGGACGACATGAGAGGGTCTCCAGCGAGGGAGCCCGGTAACATTGAAGAACGTACGAGGTTTGAAGCTTCAAGGGGCTGCGGCGCAATGTGTCGTTGAGTCCTGTGCAGATGGTGTCGATTGTGGCTCCCCTTCAGGGAGCAACGCTATCGGAAGGCACAGAGTCCCAGCCATTCTGGCTGGGCTGGCATGTTTGTCCCCGTTGGGGACATGGA
>JABGOW010000106.1 GCA_018645275.1 Verrucomicrobiota bacterium | reverse complement strand
CCGTGTTTATCATGGTGGACTCGGGTGCTCGTGGTAGTCGTCAGCAGATTCGTCAGTTGGCCGGTATGCGTGGTCTGATGGCCAAGCCGTCGGGTGAGATTATTGAACGTCCGATTACGTCGAACTTCCGCGAAGGCCTGAGCGTGCTTGAGTACTTTATTAGTACGCATGGTGCTCGTAAGGGATTGGCCGATACGGCGCTTAAGACTGCTGACGCCGGTTACCTGACTCGCAAGCTTGTCGACGTGGCACAGGATGTCATCGTTGTTGAGCAGGACTGTAACACCGTAAATGGCATCGAGATCGCTGCAATCGCCGAGGGCGACGAGGAACTCGTTGGTCTTGATACGCGGGTTCTGGGACGTACGGCTCTGACGGACATCATTGATCCGATCACCAAAGAGGTGATCTGCAAGATCAACGAGGAGATCGACGAGGCAAAGGCCGCGTTGATCGTCTCCTCCGGTGTTGAGAGTGTGCGTATCCGCAGCGTGTTGACGTGCGAGAGCCGCCGCGGGCTGTGTGCTCGCTGCTACGGCCGCGATTTGGCTACCGGCAATGCGGCCGAGGTTGGCACGGCAGTTGGCATCATCGCCGCTCAGTCCATTGGTGAACCGGGCACCCAGCTGACGATGCGTACCTTCCATATTGGTGGTACCGCGAGCTCCGTGTTCAAGCAGCCCGAGATTATTGTAAAGCACAAGGGCTCCGTGCGCTATCACGAGCTGCGTGTGGTTCAGAACACAGAGGGCGACCACGTGGTGCTGAACAAGAATGGTGTCATCAGCATTCACGATGCCTCCGGGCACGAAGTTGAGCGCTACACGCTGGCCATGGGTGCTATCGTCCTCGTTGAGGACGGCGGCAAACTCAAGAAGGGCGCATGTCTGGCGAAGTGGGACCCGTACAGTGTTCCTGTCCTCGCCGAGCAGGCTGGTAAGGTCCGTTTCCATGACTTCGTTGAGAATGTCTCCGTGAAGATGGAAGTGGATGAAGCGAC
The DNA here is from genome assembly GCA_018645275.1 of Verrucomicrobiota bacterium. Lineage (GTDB taxonomy): Bacteria > Verrucomicrobiota > Kiritimatiellia > UBA8416 > UBA8416 > JABGOW01. The sequence continues at coordinate 6,943 of JABGOW010000106.1, read as the reverse complement.
CGGCATGAGCGGAACCGTTGTTCTGGACAGCAAAGAGAACCTGCATCCGCAGATCATCATTGATGGTGCTGACGGAGAGGTCCTTGGGTTCTACAGTATTCCGGCAGGTGCGCATGTGGTCGTCAAAGAGGGCGACGCTGTTACACCGGGTGAGCTGCTGGCCAAAACGCCACGCAAGGAATCCAAGACGAAGGATATTACCGGTGGTCTACCGCGTGTTGCCGAGCTCTTCGAAGCCCGTCAGCCCAAGGATGCTGCCGAGATCGCGAAGATCGAAGGCTTGGTCGACTTTGGTGAGAACCAGCGTGGCCGCCGCTGCTTGATTATTCGTGACGAGGTCACCGGCGATACGGAAGAGCATCTCATTCCGATGGGTAAGCATATCGTTGTCTTCAAGGGCGATCGCGTCCGGAAAGGACAGCAGCTCACGGAAGGTCCGATCGTTCCGCAGGAAATTCTGGAAGTCTGTGGACCGCAGGAGCTTCAGGAGTATCTCGTGAACGAAGTGCAGCAGGTCTATCGTCTGCAGGGCGTGGAAATCAATGACAAGCACATCGAGTGCATTGTGCGGCAGATGCTGCGCAAGGTCAAAATCACGGACCCGGGCGACACGGAGCTGCTCTGGGGCGAGCAAGTCACCCGTCAACGTTTCCTTGAGATTAACGAGGAAGCCATGTCGGATGGTAAGCGTCCCGCAGAGGCCTCGCCGTCGCTGCTTGGCATCACGAAAGCCTCTCTGGAAACCGAGAGCTTCATTTCCGCTGCATCCTTCCAGGACACCACGCGTGTTCTGACTGACGCGGCAACGCTGGGCCGCGTAGACCGACTGCGCGGTTTCAAGGAAAACGTTATTATGGGCCACCTGATTCCAGGCGGCACAGGTTTCCACCTGCACAACAACATCAAGTTGGTGCCGCTGGTGGACCCCGTTGCTGAAGAGGAATTGGTCGATATTGAAGAGGCTGAAAGAAAGTTCGAACAATTATGGGATAAAGGCTTGTAAGTCGCCTTACAGCTTTGATACCTTTCGGGCTTCGTTTGCCAAAACAAGGACATAAAGAATGCCGACAATTAATCAACTGGTCAGAAAAGGCCGCAAAAAGATCAAGGCCAAGAGCAAGGCTCCGGCGCTTGTTGGTTGCCCTCAGAAACGGGGCGTCTGTCTTCAGGTGAAGACGCAGACGCCGAAGAAGCCGAACTCAGCGTTGCGGAAAGTCGCACGTGTCCGTTTGACTTCTGGGTTTGAGGTCAGTGCCTATATTGGTGGCGAGGGTCACAATCTCCAGGAGCACAGTGTGGTTTTGGTGCGTGGTGGTCGAGTCAAGGATTTGCCGGGTGTACGCTATCACGTCGTGCGTGGTGCACTCGACAGTCTTGGGGTGGATGGCCGCAACCGTGGTCGTTCCAAATACGGTGTAAAGAAGAAGGCCAAGTCCTAGAGACTTAGTCGAATGAGGAAGTTTTATGGCACGCAGACGCAAAGCTGAGCGGAGAGTGGTCCTCGCGGACCCGAAGTACAACAGCGAGTTGGTTGCGCGGGTGATCAACTACGTCATGCGCGCGGGGAAGAAATCCACCGCAGAGAAGATCATTTATGGTGCAATGGCGAAGATCCAGGAAAAGTCCGCACAGGATCCCCTGGGTGTTCTGATTCGTGCCGTTGACAATATCAAGCCACGGGTTGAGGTTAAGTCTCGCCGCGTGGGTGGCGCCACCTATCAGGTGCCCGTCGAAATCAGTACGCGTCGTCAGCTTGCGCTGGCGCTGCGCTGGTTGGTGCAGTATTCAGCTGCACGACGCGGCATGCCGATGGAGCAGGCGATCGCTATGGAATTGCTGGATGCCTACAATAACCAGGGCACCTGCATCAAGAAGCGAGAAGACACGCATAAGATGGCACAAGCCAACAAGGCATTTGCTCATTACGCGTGGTAGTGGTTTTGGTTCTTTGACATCGAGAAACAAGTGTGGGTGCCGTCTTGGGCAGTAGCGCAGAATCCAAGGGGTCTGGAAGTAAACGCCGCGAGGCGCCAGATCGCCAACGCGCTCTCTCTCAAGTACGGAACATTGGGATCATCGCTCACATAGACGCCGGCAAGACGACGACGACAGAGCGGATGCTCTACTATGCCGGCCGCGTCCATAAGATCGGAGAGGTGCACGAAGGCAACACGGTAATGGACTGGATGGCTCAGGAGAAGGAGCGTGGCATCACGATCACAAGTGCTGCAACGACCTGCTACTGGTTAGACCATCAAGTCAACATTATCGACACGCCTGGGCACGTCGACTTTACGGTTGAAGTGGAACGGTCGCTACGTGTGTTGGACGGAGCCGTTGGCGTCTTTTGTGGCGTGGGAGGGGTGCAACCCCAGTCGGAGACGGTCTGGCATCAGGCAGATCGCTACGGCGTCCCTCGGTTGGCCTTCGTGAATAAGATGGATCGCATGGGTGCGAGCTTCGACACCGTGGTGTTGGAGATGCGCGAGCGCTTAGGTGCAAATGCGGTTCCAATCCAAATTCCGATTGGTGCCGAGGAGGCTTACAGCGGACTCATCGACTTGATTGAGATGGAATCAATCCTGTTTGATGATGAGAGTTTAGGCGCTGAGCTATCCCGAGGTGAAGTACCCAGCGAACTGGCCACCGTAGCAGAGTCTGCGCGGGCCGAACTTGTTGAAAAGGTTGCTGAGAAGGACGAAGAAGTCCTTGAAGCCTTTCTCGAGCAGGGCGATGTGTCTGTAGACGTCCTTAAAGCAGGCATCAGGCGTGTCGTCGCTGCGAACGAGATGACCCCTGTTTTGTGCGGCTCTTCGCTTAAAAACAAAGGGGTTCAGCCGCTTCTAGATGCCGTTATTGCGTATCTTCCTTCCCCGTTAGATGTTCCGCCGATCGAGGGTGTCAATCCCAAGACGGAAGCGACACTGATTCGTGAACCGGATGATTTTGGACCGACCAGTCTTCTGGCGTTCAAACTGATGACAGATCCGTATCTGGGGCGAATCGCCTTCGTGCGCGTCTATTCCGGCCAGCTGAAGAAGGGCCAGAACATTTTCAATCCCCGGACGCGGAAGCGCGAACGCATCATGAGTTTGATGCAGTTGCATGCGGATGACCGCGTTGAGGTTGAGACGCTTTATTCGGGTGAGATTGGTGCGGTGTCCGGGCTTAAGAGCGTCACTACGGGCGATACCCTGTGTGTCGAGAATGCTCCGGTACTGCTGGCCGGTATCCGCTTTCCTGAACCGGTGATGTTCATGGCGGTTGAGCCGAAGACTCGGGCTGACAGAGACAAGCTGGATGCGGCACTGGAGATGCTTGCGGGGGAAGATCCTTCGTGTGTGATTCGCAGCGACCCTGAGACGGGACAGACCGTCATGAGTGGAATGGGGGAGCTTCACTTAGAGATTTTGAAAGACCGGATGCTGCGCGAGTTCAAAGTGGCAGCCAATACGGGTAAGCCGATGGTGGCTTATCACGAGACGGCGACCGGCAAAGGGAGTGGACGGCATGAGTTTGACCGCGAGTTGGGCGGACAACGACATTATGCCAAAGTGGTTCTTGATGTTGGACCTCGGGAGCGGGGTTCAGGAAATAGTATAGAGTTTGATCTCTCCAAGAGCGTCTTGCCTGAGAAATTCAGGGCGAGCGTTGAGGAGGGAATTAGAGATGGGGCGATGACAGGAGTGTTGAGTCGCTACGCGGTGACGGATATCACCGTACGCGTAGTGGATGCGACAGTGGATCCTGAATTCTCAACAGAGGTCGCCTTTAGAACAGCGGCAACAATGGCGTTTCGGGAGGCCGTAACAGCGGCAAAACCGGAATTTCTTGAGCCGATCATGGCGTTGGAGATTGTGACTCCGGCCGAGTATATGGGTGATGTCCTCGGGGACATCAACAGTCGACGTGGCAAGGTAAGGGAGATGACAAATCGTGGGGTGCTGCAGGTCGTACATGCGGGTGTGCCGCTAGCCGAACTGTTTGGGTACTCTACAGCGATCCGGTCATTGACACGTGGACGGGCCAATTACACGATGGAGCCGGAGCAGTTTGATATTGCCCCGGCGCAGTTAAAGAACGAGCTACTGAACAGGTGATACTGCATGGATGGTCAGCGCATAAGAATTCGTTTGCAGGCTTACGATCATAGTGTCCTGGACCAGGCGGTCCTCGACATCATTGACACAGCACGCGGGACAGGGGCGCAAGTCGCCGGCCCGACGCCGTTACCGACGCGAATCGAGCGGTTTACGGTGAACCGGAGTCCCTTTGTGGATAAGAAATCGATGGAGCAGTTTGAGATGCGTACGCATAAGCGACTGCTTGACATCATTGAGCCGACGGCAAAAACGGTGGATGAACTGAAGAAGTTGAACCTGCCGGCGGGTGTGGACATAACGATCAAGATCTGAGTGAAGGTGCCATGAACGGACTGATTGGAAAAAAACTGGGAATGACGCAGGTCTTTGATGCTGAGGGTCGCCGGGTCGCGGTTACCGTCATTGCAGCAGGTCCCTGTGTTGTTGTACAGCGCAAGACAACGGCTGTGGATGGATACGAAGCGGTCCAACTGGGCTTCGATCCGCAGCGTGAATCCCGGCTTCGGAAATCCGAAGTGGGGGCCTTCAAGAAGGCGGGCGTCGATACGTGCCGTATTCAGCGTGAATTTGCCTGTGAGGCGAGCGATACGGTCGCAGCAGGGGATACTCTGGATGCAAAGCTCTTCGAAGGCATCGCTTACGTGGATGTGATTGGAACGTCGAAGGGGCGCGGTTTTCAGGGCGTCGTGAAGCGTTACAACATGGGTGGTGGTCGCATGACGCATGGTGGGCATTCCCGCCGTCGTCCCGGCTCGATCGGGCAGTGTGCTTATCCGGGACGTGTTGCCAAGGGGCAGCGGATGCCGGGTCACATGGGCAATGCTCGTATTACCCAGCAGAATCTGAAGCTACTTGACGTTCGCGGTGACGACAACCTGCTGATCGTCCAGGGCGCAGTCCCGGGCCCCAATGGTGGCTTGGTTCTAGTGAAGAAAGCGTTGAAGAAGACGGAGCGCTCCGCATGAGTAACATAAAGATAATTGACATGAAGGGCAGTGAAGTTGGTGACTACGCGTTGCCGGTTGAGCTGTTGGAGCTCGAGAAGGGCAGCCAGGCGGTTCACGACGTTGTCGTCGCCATGCAGAACGCCCGTCGTGCTGGAACCGCATGCACCCTGACGAAGGGGGAAGTGGCGGGTACCGGCGCGAAACCTTGGAAGCAAAAGGGAACAGGCCGTGCCCGTGCCGGTTACCGCCAGTCGCCTGTATGGCGCGGTGGAGCCGCAACGTTTGGTCCACGTCCCCGCTTCTATGGTGCCAAAATCAACAAGAAGGTGGCAAAGCTGGCCTTCCGTCGTGCGTTGAGCGAGAAGCTTAACGATGGTCAGATCCGGGTGGTTGAGTCGTTCGCTATCGAGGCGGCCAAGACGAAGGTCTTTGCCTCCGCGATTGACGGACTGGGTGTGAAAGCGCCGCTGCTGCTGATCGTCGATGAGCTTGGCGAGAATCTGGCACTTGCCTCACGCAATCTACCGCGTGTAGAGGTTGCGCGGGCGACAGACGTGAATGTTTACCAACTGTTGCGCTATCCCACGGTTCTCGTAACCAGCGCCGGGATGGAACAGCTCAAGACCCGTTTGGAGAAGTGATGAAAGATTCCCGTTCGATCATCAAGAAGATTCAAGTTACCGAGAAGGGTACGTTGCTCGCGGAGGCGAACAAGTACATCTTTGAAGTGGCTCCCAGCTCGAACAAAGTTGAGATAAAGCGCGCTGTGGAATCGCTGTTCGACGTGAAAGTGACGCAAGTCAACACGCAGAACTACATAGGCAAGAAGAAGCGTCAGCGTACGGCGAAGTACGGTAAGCGCTCTGATTGGAAGCGTGCGGTGGTGACACTTGCCGAAGGCAATCGCATTGATATGACGTAACGCGTTCTACGCGCTGACAGGGAAGAAGAACGATGGCACTGAAAAAATACAATCCGACGACCCCGAGCATGCGGTTCACAACCGTCTCGGCGTTCGACGAGATTACAGAAACGAAGCCTGAGCGTTCGTTGACGAAGGCCACCAAGAAGCGGGCCGGTCGCAACTCAGCGGGACGCATTACTGTTCGCCACCGAGGTGGCGGCCACAAGCGGAAGTATCGTCAGATCGACTTCAAGCGTGACAAAGTGGGTATTCCCGCGAAAGTCGCGACCATTGAGTACGATCCGAATCGCTCCGCGAACATCGCATTGCTGCACTACGTAGACGGTGAAAAGCGATATATTCTAGCTCCGGCCAAGCTCCAGGTTGGCAGCGAGGTGTGCTCTGGCGCTGATGTAGAGGCTGTTGTGGGGAACGCTTTGCCGCTGGCAAAGATTCCGCTGGGCATGTTTCTTCATAATATTGAGCTTGAGCCCGGTCGTGGTGGCAAGGTTTGCCGATCCGCCGGAGGAAGTGCTCAGTTGATGGCGCGTGAGGGAAAGTATGCGCAACTGAAGCTCCCCTCGGGCGAAATTCGGTTGTTCCACGTCCGGTGCATGGCATCGGTTGGTGTGATGGGCAACTCTGAGCACTCCAAGGTGACGGATGGCAAAGCCGGGCGCAAGCGCTGGCGTGGCGTACGTCCTACGGTTCGTGGTGTTGCCATGAACCCCGTCGATCATCCCATGGGTGGTGGTGAGGGACGTACTTCGGGTGGTGGTCATCCGACCTCTCCCTGGGGCCAGTTGGCCAAGGGCGGCAAGACGCGTGGAAAACGCAAGCCTTCAAACAAATTCATCGTTAAGCGGAGAAAGTAAGCTATGGCACGCTCCATTAAAAAGGGACCCTACGTTGAGCCTAGTTTGCTCAAGAAAATCGAGCGGATGAATCGTTCAGGCGATCGGCGCCCGATCAAGACTTGGTCACGACGC
>JABGOW010000109.1 GCA_018645275.1 Verrucomicrobiota bacterium | reverse complement strand
TGACAAAGCAGAAGGACGAGATGAACGGTGTGGTGAGTGTGCAGGCAGAACATATGGTGGGTAATTGGAAGGCTGGAACCCAGTATCCCGGGTTTGAGGGCGCGTGTTACGTCGCCGCACCGGCCATCTCAAGTGAACCCATGACCGGACGTGTCAAGGTTTCTCAAGCTTCTATGTACTCAATCTCTATACGGGCTCTGAAGGGCGGTGCTCATCAGGACCGCGCGCTGGCGGTTGAGATCAACGGCAAGCGCCTGAAAACGACGCATCAGGGCGAAGGACCATCGAAAGGGGCCTTTTCATGGGAAGAGGCCGGCAAGGTGAATTTGGCTGAAGGCAAGGTGGTAGTAAAGATCTATCCGGTGGGCAAAGGCCACCCGACTGCGGATGTTATTATGCTGAGCCCAGTTGCGAAGTAGTCTGGAGAATGCTACGGTCACCAGTCCCCAGATTATAGCGGCGGGCATTGGGGAGGACATTATCCGCAATATTAAAGATGTTTGACGTCACATTGAAGGCAAAGGGGTCAGATCTGGTGTATTCTGGTCGCGTTGATGGTGCAATAGGTCGCCTTTGCAAGGTGACGAAGCAGGCAAAAACAGGAGGGCGCGTGATGAGAAAGTTATGTATTAGTATGGTCTGTGTGGCCGTAATGGCGGGCAGTTCGTTTGCGGGCGATAGTAGTTGGATCGGCGGAAAGACTGGCGACTGGGCCGATGCGGGTAACTGGTATGGCGGTGTGCCGGGGCCTGGTGATACAGCTATTCTGAACGCGGGTGGAACTGCTACTATTAGTTCAGACGTGGGGACTATTACTACCACTGTAGGCATGAACGGCGGTGCAACCATGGTGGTAAATATGACTACTGGTGGATCGTTGGACGTAACGGGTCTATACGAAATGGGTCGGAGTAGTACAGGTAATACTACGTTTAATATGGACGGCGGATCCTTTACTGCTGGCAGCATGTATATTACTTCTTTCAACTCTGGAACGAATCAGCTTACGATTTCTGGCGGAACATTTGCCGTAGCGGGTCAGCTCTCAACAGTTGCTGGCTACACCAGTTCGGGTACCCATACCCTCACCGTTTCTGGTGATGCTGCGAGTATTTCGATCGGTAGCGTGTCTATGAACGGCGGTTATGATATAGAGAATACCCTGGAGTTTGATTTCGATAGTGACGGTATTTCCACGTTGGGTGTGACAGGAGCTTTTACGGCGGGTAATAATAGTCTGCTTGTAATCGATCTCGCTAATTATGTCTATACAGCCAATCAAACCTTCACTCTAGTGGATTCGACCGCTTTAACTGCATTCGATGCAGGAAACATATCGGTTCTGAATGCTGGTACCTTAGGTTATATTGTTTCTCAGGCTGATAATAACATTACGATCGAGGTGACCACTGAGGCGCTCACGCCAGACACCCTGCAGGTCGATATCAACAGTAGCCATGGAACCGTTCCCGGAACTCAAACGGCCAGCGGGTGGACTGGTTGGGATCCGGCTGGGGCTACTACCACCATCGGCACTGCGGACTTTTCCGCGTTGTTTGCTGCGGATTTCGCGACTGACGGGAATGTCGATGTGAACCTCTCCACTGACAGCGATACCTACTCGCGAAATTACGGCGTAGCCAACGTCACCGGCTCGTTCAGCGCCGCGACCCCCGCGGAGCTCTGGCAGGACCTGTATTTCCACAACAAGGCCGCTGGAGCGCCGCTCACCATCACCCTCGACGACCTGCAGGCGGGGGCCTATGAGTTCACGATCTACAGTTATATGAACGACCTGAAGCCGGCCGATATGGCGACCACGGACATCTTTGTCAACGAAGTGAATTCCGGGATCGACGCGGCCTCATACGGAGCGAATCTCACCTCGATTGCGGCCAGTTACCTGGAAGCCAATGTGGCGACGGTTGGGTTCACGGTGGCCAGCGATAACGACACCGTGACGATCTCATATGAGAACCAAAACAAGAGCAACTTCGGATTGAACGGTTTTCAGCTAGAATTTCGACCGGCTGGCACCGTGATCGCAATCCAGTAGGGTGGGCATTGGGAGTGACCCGGTGACTGGGTGGCGCCCGGTGGAAGCCCGGGCTTGTGCCTGACAGGCGCTAGCCTGCAGCCCCGGGCGTCACCCAGACACCCGGCTTCGCTGCGCTACGCCGTGGCAAGCCATGTCATCGCCCCCTCTCGGGCAACCTTTTCTCGAATATCTTAGGTCTTTGCCCTGAAATCAAAGGTCATGTGGGCGTGTCTGCTCTATGTTGGATGCGTTACGGGGAACAATGAGGAACCATATCATGACAAGAACCGACCACAAATTGGCTTGTGCAGCCCTTTTGCTACAACTTGCAGGAGCATCCATGACTGCAGCCGCGACCCCAATCGACCAATACAATGTGGCCTGGACTACGCAGAGCAAGCATGCCGGCGAGTCGATGCCGGTTTCCGGTGGGGATATTGGCCTCAATGTGTGGGTCGAGAATGACGAATTGCTGGTCTACCTGGGGCGTGCCGGTTGCCGGGATGAGAATGGTGCGCTGCTCAAGCCGGGGCGCGTGCGGGTCAAGCTTACGCCGAACCCTTTTGAGAACGCCGAGTTCTGTCAGGAGCTGAAGCTGCGCGAGGGGTATGTGCTGGTGACGGCGGGCTCTGTAGCCCGCTCGCGCCGCGAGCGAGGCCTCGCTGAGAGCCACACTCGCGGCGCGAGTGGGCTACGTGGGATGACTGCGATCAAGGTCTGGGTCGAGGTCGCGCGACCTGTCGTCCATCTGGATGTGGAGTCCGAGAATCCTGTCACGGCCGAGGCTACGTACGAGTCGTGGCGCTTCGAGGATGTTGAGTTGCCCAACGACCGCAGCAAATACGAGCGCCGTGGCATGTGCATGATGAATCGCGACACGTACCAGGGAAAGGTCTTTGTCTACCAAGATGAGATCCGTGCTACTGAGAACTCTATCCGCTTCCAGCATCGGGTGGACAACGACAAGGGAAGCTTTGATTTCCAGGTCAAGCAGCAGGGGCTTGAGCCGGTTCGTGATCAACTGGTGAATCCCATGGCAGACCTGATTTGGGGCGGCGCCATGGTCGGTGACAACTTTTCCCTGGCTGGAGAGACGAACGGCAAGTATGCCGAAACTCCATTCAAAGGATGGAAACAGGTGAGCAAGGCACCGGCAACATCTCACCGCTTACGGGTCTGTCTGCACACAGACCAGGTGGCGGATGATAAGGACTGGGATGCCGGGCTGCAGAAGCTGGTTGATCTCTCTCAGACAGACGACGCCAAGGCGTGGGAAGCGAATCAAGACTGGTGGGCCGACTTCTGGGACCGCAGCCACCTGGTCATCAACTCTGGCCGCGGCGAGAAGGATGCGGGTTGGCGGATTGGGCGCAACTATCAGCTCTTCCGTTACATGCTGGCAAGTAATGTGCACGGCCGCGAAGCGACTCAGTTCAACGGGGGTGTTTTCACCTTTGATCCGGCTTACGTGAACGGAAAGAAGGGCCCGGGCTTCACGCCCGATCACCGTCAATGGGGTGCGGGCTTCACCGCCCAGAATCAGCGTATGATGGTCTGGCCGCTTTTGAAATCCGGAGATTTTGACATGGTAGAGCCGGGCTTCACGCTCTATCTGGACACCCTGCCCAATGCGATGGCGCGGGTACGACACAACTGGAAACACGACGGCTGCTGTTTCACCGAGCAAACTGCGAACACCGGATTGCCCGGTGCCGCTATGTATGGCTTTGACCAGAAAGGCGGGCGCAGTCGTCCTCAGGATTTAGAACCGGGGGTCCAGGTCAATACTGCTGCTAGATATATCTACGAGTCGCAGCTCGAATATGCCTGGCTCATGCTGAGCTATCATCAGTTCACCGGTGCGGACCTTACGCCTTACCTCATGTTCATCGAGCAGTCGGTTGTTTTCTACGACGAGCACTACCGTTTCCGCTGCAAACAACTGACCGGCAAAGAGCTTGATAAAAACGGCAAGCTGGCAATCTTTCCGTCCAGTACGCTGGAGCATCATCCGGACGCCAGAAATCCGACCAGTGTGATTGCCGGCTTGCGGCGAGTCTTGGGTGAATTGATTGAACTGCCTCAGAAATACACTTCGGCCGAGAACAAGAAGCGCTGGCAGAGCATCCTCGCCACCTTGCCGGAGATGCCCACTGGCAATAACGAGAAATATGGCGGCAAATACCTTAAACCAGCTGAGAATCATGAACACCGCAGCTGGCACAATCCAGAGATGTATCCGCTCTACCCCTACGAGCTCCACGGCATCGGCCAGGGCGACCTGGATCTGATGAAGCACACCTCCCTGGCTATCGGCGGGGATATGTTCAACGTAACAGCCTGGCGTCAGGGAAACATTCATGCCGCCCGACTGGGTGATATCAAACTGGCACAACAGCTTAACCTCAAGAAGATGGAAAACGGTCCCTATCGCTTCCCGGCGTTCTGGCCGCATAATATTGACTGGGCTCCCGACCATAACTGGGGCGGTTCCGGCATGATCGGCATGCAGGAGATGGTCATGCAGACGCACCGGCCTCCGCCCGAAGGGCTACGGCCTGGCAAGTGCCGCGCTGCGGGCAAGATCCGTCTGCTTCCGGCCTGGCCTAAAGCGTGGGATGTGGATTTCAAGCTGCATGCCCCGCACCAAACTGTTGTGGAGTGCTCGTTTGAAGATGGCAAAGTCAAGCGCCTGGAGGTAGCGCCGGAGGGACGGCGGGATGACGTCACTGTAATGACACCTCAGCAGGAAGCGAAATGAAGAACAAGACACCCATTCCCGCACTCCTGCTCTTGGCCGGATCCGACTCGACCCTCTTTTGATGGAAGGAACTGCAGAATGAAAGAAGATGGCTGCCGCCCTGCTTTTCTTGACCAGGTCACCAAGTCACCGAGTCACTCTCCCAGGACGTGGCCAGAGGAAAGACGGAACACATGACAACACACACCACAATCATCACCGCATGCCTGCTTGCATGCATCGGAGTCAGCATGGCCCAAGCGTCCCTGAACGTTTCGATCGGCGGGGAGCCTACCCCGCGCATCACGTATGCCACGGAGCAGGTGAAGGCCGCCTGTGAGGCGGTGTCGGTCAGCGGCACGCTCGAGGTGAGCGTCCAGGGCGTCGGCGGGGCAGATCAGCTCAAGCCGGAGGGGTTCCTTCTAAAGAGTGGCGCTGATGGCATGGTCGCCGTGATTGGCGCGGATCAGTCGGGGCTGCTATATGGCTGCCTGGAGCTGGCCGAGCGCATTCGCGCGGCCAAAGCGATACCGGCCGACCTGGATCTGACCGACGCCCCGGAGTTCAAGCTGCGTGGACCGGCAATTGCGATGCAGAAGCTGGGGGGCGCGTACCTCCACCCCTACACGCCGGAGAAATTCCCGTTTTTCTACGATAAGGACCATTGGACAGAATACCTCGACTTCCTGGTCGGCATCCGCATGAACTCGCTCTATCTCTGGAATGGGCATCCGTTTGCTTCACTGGTGAAGCTGGACGACTACCCCGAGGCTGCCGAAGTGTCGCCCGAGATCATGGCGCAGAACCGTGAGATGATGTACTGGCTGACCAGTGAGTGCGACAAGCGCGGGATCTGGTTGATTCAGATGTTCTACAATATCCATCTGCCGAAGGGACTCGGCTTGGGCACGAGTCTGAGACGTTCTCAGCCCAAGGCTTCGGACTACACCCGCAAGTCGATTGCCAAGTTTGTTGAGGAGTATCCGAACGTCGGTCTGCTAATCTGCCTGGGCGAAGCGCTCTCCGGCAAGGACGCACAGGTCGAGTGGTTCACCGAGACGATTATCCCAGGCATGATCGACGGGTTGAAGGTTCGCGGCTGGTCGGATAGCGATCTCAAGAATGCCGACAAGCTACCTCCGATTGTGATGCGTGGGCATCATATCGTCGAGGCCGGCAGCCATAAAGATGTGCTGGGTAAGGGAATGAACCTCTACCCGAATATCCTGAGCATGGTGAAGTACAACGGCGAGTCCCTGACCAGTGAGACACCGCGCGGTAAATATCAGCAGTATCACAAGGATATGGCAGCGTATAGCGGCACACACATGGCGAATATGCATCTAATGGCTAACCTGGAGCCCTTCCGCTATGCGGACTTCAGCTTTATCTGGAACTCGGCCAAGGCGATCCGCGACCGGCTCGATGGCAACGGCCTGCACCTCTATCCGATGAACTACTGGGACTGGCCCAATACACCGGACAAAGCCGACATCACTCAGGTCGAGCGCGACCGCCTCTGGTTCGAAATCTGGGCTCGTTACAGCTGGAAGCTGGATCGTGATCCGAAGGAAGAACGCGCCTACTGGATCGGGCAGATTGCCAAGACCTATGGCTCCGCAAAAGCAGCCGAAAAGATTTATGAAGCCTACGATGCCTACGGCGAATGCGCTCCGCGCATCTTGCGCCGCTTCGGGATCACCGGCGGCAACCGTCAGTGCATGAGCCTGGGGATGTTTCTCTGGCAGTTGACCGATCCGAAGAAGGCTCGCGTTTGGCAAGAACTCTACGATTCCGATTCTCCACTGGGCGAGACGATCAACCAGTACATCAATAACGAATTCGCCAAGAAGCCGCATGTCGGTGAGACCCCGCCGCAGATTATCAAAGAAGTACTGGCTTTCGCGGATGAGGCGGTTAAGGCAATCGATGCCGCGGCACCGCATGTGTCGGAGAACAAGGAAGAGTTCGAGCGCCTGCGCAATGATATCCGTTGCGTCGAAGCGATGAGCAAGAGCTACTGCGCCAAGGTCGAGGCGGCGATGAATGTTATTCGCTATCGCAAGAGCAAGGACGCGGCCACTATGAAGAAGGCACTGCCTCTCATGGAGAGGAGCCTGGAGCATTTCAAGACATTGGTGGCGCTGACCAAAGACAGCTATAACTACTCCAATGGGTTTGTTGGTCGTCAGGCGGTCCCGGTCAGTCGTGTGAAACACTGGACGGAGATCCTCCCGCAGTACAAAAAGGAGCTGGTCGAATTTCGTCAAAAGGTGGCGGATATCGAGAAGGGCCAGATTGTGGAAGATGGCTGGCGCGCCAAACGCAAGAGCATCAAGCCCTGGAAACCAGCGGCATTCAAGCTGTTGACGCCCGGCATCGAAACCTACGAGATCAAGAGAGGCGCCAAGGTCTTCACCGACCGTGATTACGCTCTTAACGACATTGCCCCACACCTCGTCGGCCTGACCGGCATGCGTTTCTCGCACCAGAAAGCCAAGACAGGCGGGATCATCCAGATTGATTTTGAAGTAGAAGCACCGGTCAAGGTGCTGGTGGGCTACTTTGACTCCGATGCCAAGGAATGGTTGCATGTGCCGGCGCTCGAGCATGTGGCGCACGCCAACGACCGTGGGGGTGTTGATACAGTGCTGGAAGACGTTGCCGAAGTCAGCGGTAGGTTCGGTGCAGACACGCTCAAGCTCCCGAAGGTCAACGTGCACGCCTTCTCCTATGCAGCTGGACGTAACACGCTGGAGATGATCGGGGAAGGCAGCTACATCATTCTGGGCGTCATTCCGGCCACCGCTGAAGAGGCGGCCAATATCAAGGCGGATGCCCCGGTGGCACCCGCAGCACCCCGCAAGTCCGATGTAAATGGCCCTAAGAAGAAGCTGGTCGTTATTCGCGAGCACCAAGGCCCGGTGATTGGACCGGATCATCCGGATGTCAAGGCCAGTAAGAATCGTTCGGGATTCGAGACCGGGCAGTTGGTCAAGCACCAGGGTGTCTACCACATGTTCGTCAACGAGATGTTCGGGACGCATCACATCGATATGCGGGTTTCACACTGGAGTAGTCTTGATGCAGTCAACTGGAAGCGCCAGTCCACAGTCGTGGACCGGGTGCCGGGGCGTTCGCACAAAAATCTTCGCTCGGAGGTCTGGCTGACCGGGGTGAAATACAATGAAGATGAGCAGGCGTGGAACATCTTCTTCGTCT
>JABGOW010000228.1 GCA_018645275.1 Verrucomicrobiota bacterium | reverse complement strand
CTGGTTGGCGTGCGTGGCGAGGACATGGTTTCCGGCGAAGATGAGCTGCCCGAAGGATATACCGGCTGGATCGTCAAATTCCCTGCTAGCGAAGATGCTTCTGAGGACGGACGTATTGAGTACGCCTACTCCGAACTGGCCCGTGCGGCCGGCGTCAAGATGCCGCAGACCCGCCTCTTTATGACCGCCCAAGGGGACGCTTTCTTCGGAGTTGAGCGTTTCGATCGGCAGGGGAATGAGCGGCGACACGTACACACGTTCGGCAACTTGATCCACTCCAATTTCCGTGTGCCGAGTTGTGACTACGAGATGCTGTTGCGGGTCACACGTATCCTGACGAAGCACCAGTCGGATGCGCTCTGCGCCTTCCGTCTGATGGTCTTCAATATTCTGGCCCATAATCGGGATGACCACGTGAAGAATTTCGCCTTCATCCTTTCCGCGGAAGGCGATTGGCGGTTTGCGCCCGCCTACGATCTGACATTCACGGCAGGACCCGGTGGCGAACACACCATGACCGTGGCCGGAGAAGGGCGACGTCCCACCCTTGCGCATGTTCTGAGCCTCGCCGAGGGAGCTGGCATCGAGATCGCGCAGGCCCGAACCATTGTTGATGAAGTGACAGCTGCAGTTGCCGATTGGTCCCGCTTTGCCGATGCCGCAGGAATCGCCGCCCGCGAGGCCCGCAGAATCGAGCACGCGTTCGCCGTCCTACACTGAATTCACACCCGCCGATACGACTCAAGCCCCCCTCATCCCCGTGCGCAAACAGGAAGGATTCTGTGCGCAAACATGGGTAGCATCTGGCTTGTCATCTATCTAACAATAGTACCAACGATTGCAGAGGACTCTGCGAAGTCGGTTAGGTAATAGAGCTGTGAGGCCGATGCAATCAGGAGGGTGGCGTATTAACATCAAGAACATGATAGTACTGGCGGTAGTAGCGTTGGTTGGGGCAGGGGTGGCCCAGGCTGAGATTACATTTTATGATGACTTCAGCAGTGATCCGGATATTGCGGGTGATTGGGAGTATGCCGTCCATTATACGGCGATAGGCACGGCCACCTGGATCTCGGGGGACGAGGATTTGGATCTGTCCGCCGCGGGTGGCAAATGGGGTCTGCTGAGTCGAACAGGCGCCACGCGAGAAGCGGATGAGAGCGTCACAATGGATATCACGAGTCTTAGCGCGAGCACAACCTATCACGCTGACTGGACGCATGTGGGGCTGGCCATTTCCAGCAACGCAGTACCTAGACTCCTTGGAGACACTTCGCCGATCTACACGTTCCGTCTAGTGAGCTTGGGTACCAATATCAATGCGGGGCTTTGGCAGTATCAGGTGATAAAGCACGGCGGGACGGGCATATATACCTCGCCAACGGCATTCAGCTTCGCTCCGGTTTCGATGGGGATTCAGCGCAACGGAGATGAGTATGACTTCCTTGCCGATGGTGGCGTGATCTACACGACAACGGGAACCTATTCTGCTGTAGAGAACAATTCGATGATGAACTACCACATCGTCCATGGTGCCGGTTCGTTTACTACGAACGACGCGACGGTGGACAATTTTGGCGTGGTGGTGGAGTTGCCTCAGCCGGTGCAGTATTGGCGGCTTGATGACAACGGCGGTAGCACGGCCGCGAATCATATCTCCGCCGGCAATGTCGGCACGCTCGTGAATACCCCAACGCGGACTACCTCCGGCCTGGCATCGAACCTGACCTCGCGCACCGATTGGCCGTCGACGGCCGCGCTCGATCTCGATGCGGGAGCCACAAACGACTACATAGACTGCGGCAACATCAACCTGACCTCCACCAACGGCGGCGGAGAGGTCACCGTCTCGATGTGGCTCAACCCCGATTCACTCGCCGGTGCGGTGCGGCTCTTCACTCAGCCCACCGGTCATACGGGGCTGGCAGGCACGACTGACGTGCAAACGGACGGTAGTATAAGTGTCTGGAATGGGGTTACCTACTTGTATGCCGCTCCAGCGGGTACAGTGATCGTGGGCACCTGGCAGCATCTGGCCTTTGTGTGGGACACCGGTCAAGTCACGGCCTATGTCGACGGTGTGCAGAAGTCGACCGTGACGGCGCGCTTCGACTTTGGCTCGGGGCACGGCAATTTCGGAATCGCCGCCAAGTTCATCGGCCTGCATGGCGACGGTATTGATGGCAAGATCGACGATATCGCCATTTTCGATGTCGCCCTGACGCATGCTGAGGTCGCAGCCGTGGCCCGCGGGGAAGAGTTTGTCGGTCCGCCCCAGGGGATGCTGTTCTTCGTTCGCTGACCTGAAACTTCACTCGTTTCCCTCGTTCATTTCGTCATTTGTGCGCTTCGCGCACGTCATTGGTCATTTGCGCCTTCGGCGCGTCATTGGGGAAGTTTCACCCCTTGTATAATGCGGCCCTTTCAATGACGGCCCAAAGGGCCAAATGACGCTCGCGTAGCGAGCTAATGACTACCCAATGACTAGGCCGCCGGCCCCACTAGCCGGAAGCTTGATGCGTTCCCCCCTGACGATCGCGGCATCCCCCGTGCGCAAACAAGAAAATCTCTGTGCGCAAGAGTGGGTAGTCTCTCGTTTGTGGTCCGTCGTACAATTGGTGTGTTGATCGTAGAAGATTCGGCGAAGTCGGGTTGATAGCGGAGCTGCGAGGCCCATGAAAACGGGAGGATAGGCGCATGAAGACGAACGCAATGATCACATGTTTGACAGCGGTATTGGTGCTACTGAGCGCTGAGGCGGCGCAGGCCGTGACTGCCACGGGCGGCAATTCTACCAACAGGGCAGACGGCTACATCATTCACACCTTCACGAGCGACGGCACGCTTACGGTCACCGATGGCGGCGGGGTCGAGTACCTGGTCGTTGGCGGCGGTGGCTCCGGTGGATCGGGCTTCGGTGGTGGCGGCGGCGCGGGCGGCATGTTGACGGGAACAGCGACTGTCGGCGTCAACACCTTCACGATTGTCGTGGGCAACGGTGGCACAGCCGTCGCGGGCACGGTGGGCAATGACGGATCTGACAGCAGTTTCGGCCCCCATACCGCGACGGGTGGTGGTGGCGGTGGGAATTACAGCATTGCCGGAAGCACGGGAGGATCAGGCGGCGGCGGCGGTGGCCAGAATACCACAAGTGGCGGCACCGCTACGGCGCATGGCTCCAATGGCGGCGGCTGCCCTGGTGCGGATCAAGGCGCGGGCGGCGGCGGCGGCGCGGGAGAAGCGGGCCAGGATGGTCAGGGCGCGACTCACAAATCCGGCCGAGGTGGCGATGGCTTGGCGTCCTCAATCTCAGGAACATCGACCTACTATGCCCAGGGCGGATGCGGGTTCTGGGCCAATCCGGGCAACAACGCCAACCGTGGTGGTGGCGGTAATTCCGTCAACGGGGTGGCCGCAGAAAGCGGCACCGCCAATACCGGTGGCGGCGGCGGGGCAGACACGGGCACGGGCGGATCCTCTGGCGCCGGAGGGTCCGGCATTGTGATTGTTCGCTACTTAGCGCCCCCCCGGGTTATCAATGTCGATGTCAATGCCGATGATACCTATGCAGGCAAAGGGGCGGTGGAGGACAGCGGGACGACCTGGAATGTCTATAACCATAATAGCAATAGCGGCACAATTTCTGATTTGACCGCCTCCGACGACACGGCCACGGATGTGGATCTTTCCATATCCGGTAATAGTTCCCCCTATTTGATCAATTCTGGTGATTCAGACAACGGTATGCACGGGGATTATGTGTATACAGACTGGAATGTAACGGCGAATTGGACCTTAAGTGGGCTCGAAACAAATAAGGCGTATGACCTGTATTTTTATGGCTCTCTCAACGCAATCTATACCGCGAACGCGGGTATTAATGAAGGTGTGGTATCGGCCTCCATCACATCCGCGGCCTTTATGACGGCTCTGGCTCCCGATCATGCCGACTGGATCAACGGCACTCACTATGCAGTCATGCGGGTCACGCCTGGTGCGGACTCTGCGGGCACGATCTCAGGTACGTTTACTTCACTTATACAGGGGAATCAGCATCAGTCCATCCTCAGCGGTGTCCAGATCGTCGAGCGTTCCTTCACTGTCAATTCGGGCACGCTGACGCCATTTACCGGCGGTGATGCTGGCGAGGGGCTCGATTTGACCGGGGATATCGTTTACGCTTTCAACTTGGGCGGGCCGGACCAGACGGTTCAGGGGGTGACGTTCGTTGCCGCGTCCGTGGGAACTCCACCCGCGGGGATTTCCCACACGGGGAGCCCCACCGACTTCGACTACTACTCCGCAAACGGGAATAGCCAAGCTGCCAACTACGGGGCCACGGCGAACGATACTGCCCTTGAGGACATCGTGACTCATATCTGGTACGACCCGAACTTCACGATCGACCTGACCACCGTGCCCGGCACGCAGTATAAGCTTCAGCTGATTCTCCAGGAAGGCTTCCAGAGTGTGCTTTACCAGGGAGCAACATCCCGGAATTTCGACATCTCGGTTGAGACTGCGTCGCCATCCACAGTGAGTCTGGCTGTCGAAAATCTGATTCTGGGCATAGAAACAGACGGCGGGGCAGCTGCCCAACCCGGAACTGATTTTGGCCTGGTCTATACGTATACCTTCACCGCAGCCGACACATCCTTTCGCGTGCAGCTGGACGATGCGTTAGGGGCTGACAATAACTGCATTCTCGCTGCCGTGACCCTGGAGGAACTCTCGCTGTTCACCGGAGGTGATGCCGGTGAGGGCCTCGATTTGGACGGGGACTTTGTCTACGCCGTCAACTTGGGCGGGCCAGAGCAGACGGTTCAGGGCGTGACTTTCGCCGCCGGATATGCGGCATCCCTGCCTGCGGGAATTACCACAACGGGAAGCCCGACCGACTTCGACTACGCCACCGCGGGAGACAATGGGGGTAATCAAGCAGCTGACTACGGGGACACGGCCAATGACACAGCGCTAGAGGACATTGTGACGCATGTGCTATACGATCCAAATTGGACGCTTGACCTGGCTACAGAGTCCGGCACCCAGTATAAGCTGCAGCTCATACTCCAGGAAGCATGGTACAGTAATCAGGGCGGAACGGATCGCAATTTCGACGTTTCGGTGGAGACTGCATCACCTTCAGTGGTGTCGGTTGTCCTCGACGATCTAATTCTAGGGCAGGAGACAGACGGCGGGGCTGCCGCCCAGCCCGGAGCTGACTACGGGCTTGTCTACACCCACACGTTCGTGGCAGCGGACGATTCGTTCCGAGTGCAGCTGGACGATGTGGCAGGGGGGGACGCGAACTGCATCCTCTCTGCGATGACCCTGGAGGAGATTCCGTCCTTCACCGATTTCAGCACGGATCCGGATATCACGAATAGTTGGGATAATCATGTTCAGCTGGGCTCGGCCGGCACGGCCACCTGGAACTCGGGGGACGAGGATCTCGACCTCTTAGCTCCCGAATGGCCCAACTATTGGAACCTCCTGAGTCGCACGGACGCTACGCGAGGGGCTGACGAGAGCGTGACGATGGATGTCACCAGCCTTAGCGCAAGCAGTACACGTGAGGACGACTGGACGTTCGTTGGCCTCACCATTTCCAGCACCGAAACACCTGGATTCGGAGACGGCACACCGCTCTACACGTTCAGGATTCTTGGCGCAGGTGCCGATATCGAACCCAATACCGTTCCCGGGCGCTGGCAGTACAATATCCTGGATGGCGCAAACAACTCTCTCTTTACGTCGGCATCGTCATTCGAATTTACACCAGTCACGATGGGCATCCGTAGGGATGGCGATGAATACGATTTCCTGGTTGATGGTTCAACGATCTTCGCTTCGTCAGGGACTTACACTGAGGCTCAAAATGACGCGATGGTGAACTACCACATCGCTTGGGGTAGCGGTACATTCACAGCCCTGAATGCCACGGTGGATAACTTCGGTATCGGGGAACCGCCGCCCGTAGGGTCGATGTTCTTGTTCAAGTAGGCCGGATGCATGTAGCCGCCCGCCGACCACGCCCAGGCGTGGCGGCGGAAGTGACAGTTGGCGACGCCACACCGACTTGAGAATGACCGCGAATTAGCCAAATGCCATATTTGGAGAAGATTCGGCACACAACCCGCTTCTCGTCGTCATCATTATCGTATCCTGCGTGCGCAAACAGGAAGGAACGTGTGCGCAGTTGGGGGTAGGCTGTTCGCCTCGGAAGCGTCTAAGTTAGAGAGCATTGGGAAAGCCCGACGGGGCGAGATACACCAGCCCTTTCAGGGCAAAGACCCGTTTGGATAGGGTTTGATGAGGGGTGAAACTTAATGTAGGACGGACATCCTGTCCGTCAGCAGGACGTATTCCACGGACGGGCAAGATGCCCGTCCTACGAAGAAGGCGACCAGAACGAACTGAAGTTTCAGGACCGAGAAAATATGAACGAAAATGCTGTGGGAAAGACTTTGCGAGTTGTGCGGGATTGGTTTGGGAAAGGTGCTATGATGACGGTCTTAGCCATGACGGTCGCGGTGGGGGTCGGCAGGGCTGAGACTTTTGACTGGAAGGCGCATATGAGAATTGCCGATAGACAACGCGATGCAGACGGCAGCCTGCTGCCGCTGCAGTCGTACGATGAAACCATCCGGCGCGGCATGTCGTTCATTCTGGATGATCACCTGAAATGGTTCAAGGCGGTCGACACGCTGGTGGATGAGAACGGCAAGACACAGATGCCGTGGGTCTACTATTCGAACGTGCAGCATAATGGCGTGCCGTTTCCGAATGCCGTCGATAGATTTATATCCTACCCGGCCTTTCACCATGCTCTCGATATCAGAACGTTCATCGGATACTGGCAGTATGCCGGTGACCAGCGGGCGCTTGATGAAGCGGTGAAGCTTGCGGATTGGGATATCGCCCACAGTACACCGAGCGACTGGGCATACGGCAGTATGCCGTACAGCACCTCTGAACACAAAAAGCCCGGCGGATTTCGTGACGGATCCGGAATCATGCCGGACAAGGCGGCGATCCTGGCCCTGGCCTATCTCGATCTGTACGAGGCCTGCAAGAAGCCCCGGTTTCTGAAGGCGGCTGAAGCGATTGCTGAAACCCTGAGTCAGCGCCAACGCCCGAACGGGACCTGGCCGTTTCGAGTTGATCCGAAAACGGAACGGGTGGTCGAAGAATACACGAGCAGTGTGATCTATGCGG
Source organism: Verrucomicrobiota bacterium (assembly GCA_018645275.1). Taxonomy (GTDB): domain Bacteria; phylum Verrucomicrobiota; class Kiritimatiellia; order UBA8416; family UBA8416; genus JABGOW01. Next base: position 849 of record JABGOW010000228.1, on the reverse strand, counting down.
TGATGCTTTTTGAGCGGTTGGATGCGCTCAATGCAAACGACGCTTACAAAGCCAATCGTGACAAGACTTGGACCTGGTTGCTGAACGGTCCGATCAAGACCAAGGAATTTCGCGGCTTCTACGAGGATATTCCGCCCAGTCCTAGTGGTCGTACCAATTACGACTGCCTCGACACCATCCGCTACCTACTGGCGAACCGGACCGATGAGAACGGCTACCTTGAAATGGCGAAAGATCTCAACGTCTGGATCGAAAAGACCTTTCTCGACAAGATTCGTGGCTTTGAACCCGCCGAAGGAATCCGTGAGCAATTGCAGTGCAATGTGGTCATGGGGATCCACAGCCTGAATTGGGCGTCGATGCTGATGGAATTGTCGAAGGCAACTGGCGACGAGGTGATGCGGCAGCGGGCCATTCAAACCGCTAACTATATCACCTACTATCTCCAGCCCGACAACCGAATCGTGGTGGGATTTCAGTATCACCAATGGTGGTACAGCTGCCATGTCGGAGTCGTTCTCTATTTGTTTGATTTTGTTGAATAGGGACGAAGCAGGAATAATGACGGCATTCTTCACAGACGCATTCAATGACCTGCCCCCGGAAGAGCAGGAGGCCTATCATCTGGCCGAAGGTCCGCATTCAACGTAGCCCAGGTCCACGGCCTCGTTGTTCTACACATCGTCAAAGGCAACGAGAAACGGCTTCTCTCCAGGCGTGTGAGGCAAAGAACGGGGATGTTGATTTGGAGTGCGGTGGCAGAGTCCGAAGCGAGCTTGCGAGCGCAGGACGGCGACACCGCTTTTGCGTCGTGCTGGGGCTGATCCCGGTGCACACGGAAAAGCGGTG
>JABGOW010000031.1 GCA_018645275.1 Verrucomicrobiota bacterium | reverse complement strand
GTCCCGGGTTTCGACCGAGACCCCTGCGATACCGGTGAAGGCCTTGATTACGGGCAAGAGAGAGTAGGTGGCAAGCGCAGGGGCTTCGTCGGTGAGGGTATAGATGATCTTAGCTTTGTTCTCGCTCATACAGGATCTCGCTGGTAGGTCGCCGTTCGTCGCGCTGGCATTAGGGGCCGGGTCCTTCCGCAACGGTCAGCAGGTTGGGCGGGATTAAATGACATTCTGGCGGAGGCGTCAATTCTGAACCGGAAGTTTGGCATTCTCAGTTTCTACTCTGCTTGTCGGGTGAGATCCTTCGGCAAGCTCAGGATGACCGTTTTCCGGGGTTTGCTTTGCTTGTCGCATCAGATCCTTCGGCAAGCTCAGGATGACGGACTTCTAGGGTTTGCGGTCATGTCGAGCGGCACGCCAAGGGCTCGGTCGAGATATCTTGGGCGCTCTTCCGGACGAGAGCGGGCTAGCGGGTAGAACGACGCGTGCGGGCGCACTGTTTTCGGAGTACAACAAGGCCGGTCTTCGTGTCAGTCACAACAATGGTGACCTGGAAGTGGGCATTCCGTTGTGAGGGGAGGCCCTTGGGGCCGTTGGTCGACGCCGCGAGTTGCGAGAGTGCTCCAGTCACAATGTAGCGTGCGCCAACTTCAGTCCCTGTCCGAATATGTTCCAGGTCGCGTTCGTCAGCGCTCTGGGCGGCAGGTGCCTCTGCAGACTCACACGGTAGAGGGCGGTCCACTACAGCGATGGAACTACAGCTTGCTAGATGGGTCATCAAGGCGTCCTGAAAGTCCTCCATATCAATCGCCGCAGCTGTATGGTTGGTGACGCTCAACAGCACAATGGTGGCCGGGGCACTGTCCGGGGGAAAGGGATGCGAGAGAATGTCAGTCGCAAGCTCCACTGCCATTGCAGTGAAATCGTCAGCATCCAGATCCGGTGTTGCATCCCCGGCTCGAAACATCGCACAGCCCCCCACGAGGCAGACGAATACGGGCAGCAGGGAACAGTAGATGGCACGGATAAAGCGATTCCTTCGAGAGCCGTGTCTATGTTGATCCGTTGTCATGACAATCTCACCTGTTGGATTTGTGCTGCATGAGGGCACGACACTCGCTACGGCACAGAGTCAGGGCCGCGCCAAAATAGACCCCGATTCCGAGAACCATGCAAATTCCGACGGTTGCGAGTTGGCCGAGTTTGGTTGCGCAGTTGAGTCCGGGCACCACCACGGGGAGTAACCGTTGCGCTGCCAGCACGGCCACAGCCATCAGGAGAGCAGCAAACGCTGTTCTCAAGAAACTCCAGCCGAGCGAACGCCATCCGGGGCTTCCTATGCGATGTGTTATGATGACCGCAAGCGCGAGGCAGTTCAAACCGCTGGCGAGGACGGTCGCACACGCCAGGCCGGCATGCTCGAAGCCATCCGGCCAGGTCAGAACGAACACCACATTCAATACCAAGTTCGCGAGAACCGCACGGATGCCGATTCGAACCGGCGTTCGGGTGTCCTTGAGCGCATAGAATGCCGGCACAAGAATCTTGTATAGGCTGAAGACGATCAGTCCAGGGGCGTAGAACCAGAGAGCGCGCGCCGTGACAATCGTTGAGGTCTCATCGAAACGTCCGCCAGTCCACTCGAAAGCGAGCCGAACAATTGGCGTCGTCAGAACCATCAGACCGATTGAGGCCGGAACCATGATCAACATCAACCCGCGGATCGAGTCTGCCATCGTTGTGGCGATACCTGCCAACTCCGCGCGTGCAGCCTGACGGGAGAACGTGGGGAGCAGGACCGTGCTAAGAGCGGTTGCAAAGATGCCCAGGGGCAGATAGATGAGACGCTCTGCATAGGTCAGGGCAGCCGGCGCCCAGGTGCCAACCCATATGGCGAGGAAGCCGTCTATCACAACATTGATCTGGTGGATACCCATTCCCACAGCGGCCGGTCCCATGAGAAGCAGCACACGCCGTACTTGTGGATCGCCCCAACGGAATGAGAACTGGGGCCACATTTTGCAGTGCAGAAGTGCAGGGACCTGAACCGCGAGTTGAATGACTCCTGCGATGAGAATGCCCCATGCGACTCCGAAGATGCGCATATCAATCGAGTCTCCGAATCGGGGGCACAGGAGGAAGAGTGCCGCGATCCATGCCACGTTCAGAAGTACGGGGGTTGCGGCGGGAAGAGCAAAGCGGTGCATGGCGTTCAGAATGCCCATGCAAAGCGCAACCATGCAGATGAAGAACATGTATGGGAACATGATACGCAGGAGGGGGAGTATGGCGGCTGCCTTGGGGCCGAACGTGCCGTAGTTGAGGAGAAGCGAAAGCACGGCAACGGTGCCAATTGTGATCATGAGCAGTACCGTCGCGAGGAGCGTGGCCACACGGCCGGAAAGCTGTCTTGCTCTCTCAGATCCCTCCTGCTCCAAGGTCTCGGCAAAAACGGGTACGAAAGCAGCAGAGAGTGCTCCCTCACCAAAAAGCCGACGAAAGAGGTTGGGGAACTTGAAGGCGATGTCGAAAGCTGACTTCGCCAATGTCGTCCCGAAGAAGTGCGCCATCAGGACCTCACGAAGAAACCCCAGAAGACGACTGGCGGCTGTAAACATGCTCACCACGCGAGTGTGTTTGAAAATACTCATTGGGAGCGTTCAGGGTTCCGGGTTTTGAGTATTTCGAGTGCCGCCTGGGACACGCGATCCGGTGATATGCTTTGCAGTGCCTCGCGCGCTTCTATGGAGTCACGCGGGACATCGCGGGAGGCCGTGACGCCATCTGCACGGATCAATTGGTGATTAGGGCCGAGAGGGCCCGTCTTGATCGGATCGGTAATTCCATAAATGGCGGCAACGGGGGTGCCCACTGATGCCGCAAGATGCATACCTCCGCTATCGTTGCAGATAACGGTTGCACAGCGGTCGAGAGCGGCTATGAGTGCTTCCAGAGAGGTCTTCCCGGCGAGCGAAAGGGCTCGGTCTCCAATAGCGGCTGCGACCGCATCGCAGAGCGGTGCCTCCCCGGCGGTACCCAGAACCACGAAACGACATGGGTGGTTCTCAGCAATCTGCTGAGCTGCAGATACAAAGTGTTCCTGAGGCCATTGTTTAGAGGGGCCACGTGCTGCGCCGGGGATGAGTGCGATCCAGTCTGTCATCTCCGGGCTTGGCATGAGCGCTTCAACCGCCTGTGCTGCCGCGTCAGGAACGACGAGGGTGGGAGGCGGAAGCTCCTGAAGGTCACCCAGTCCAAGAATATCGACGTACTCCCACTGCTGATGGCCGGCCTTTGCACGGGCTGATTCTCTCGTCGTCTTGGTCAGAAGAATGCCGCGGTGGTGGCCGCGCGTGCCGATGCGTGTTGGGATCCGCGCGAAAAAGGGAACGAGGGCAGAGCGCCATGAGTTGGGGAAGACGTAGGCCGTTTCAATGCCACAGTCCTTTGCACACCGCGCGGCACTCAGCATGCTGCCTAGCTGCGGGCGCAGTGGGATGGTGGCGTGAACATTGGGATGCATATCCCACAGCGGCGTGAGGGAAGGGCGGGTGAGCATGGTGATACGAGTTCCAGGATGTCGGCTGCAGAAATACTGCAGCGCGGGCATGCTCATACAGGCATCGCCCAACCAGTTGAGACCGCAGACGAGCATGTTGGATTTCTCTTTCACGCCGCTACCACTGGCTCAACATCCTGGAAGCAGATATGGGCAATGCTGTCCTTGAAGTCCTGGGCCCCCGATAGAATCTCAATGTCGACACGCAAGTAGTAAATTGGTGTGTCACGACGCCCGACATTTGGAAACCGCACTGCATCCTTTTCGGTTGTAATGATGGCATCGGCCCCAAGTTCGTGGGACTCGTTGATGATGTCGATCATCTCCTGCTGTGAATAGCGATGGTGATCAGCGAAACGGTAGCGCTTAAGCAGGGCAGAGCCAAACGACTCCACGGACTTCTCAAACCCCAGCGGAGCCGCGATGCCGGATAGGGTTGTGACCTTGATACCGTCCAGTGCAGAGAGCTCGCGGCGCTCATTGGAGAAAACATTCTGCAAGTACCGCGGGCAGTGACGACACTCAATGATCTCTGCATTTGGATTGAGCGAGCGAAGCCGGTCGCAAAGGACGTCCGTATCCTTGCCATCGGACTTCGTGATGAAAATGAAGTTTGCTCGCTTAATGTTCTTCACGGGTTCCCGCAGAATGCCACGTGGGAGAACGTTCTCATTACCAAAAGGGTTGGTCTTGTCAACGAGCACAATCTGAACCCGAGGTTTCAGGGCGAGATACTGGAATCCATCATCCAAGATGAGGGTGTCACAACCGAGCTTGTTGATGGCGTATCGCCCGCTCTTGACGCGGTCCTTTCCAACCAGAACGGCAACATTGGGAAGATTGGATGCAAGCATGTAGGGTTCGTCGCCGCTCATGGCAGAGTCGAGTAGTAGTCGATTGCCATCCGAGACGACGCGGGGGGGGCTGCGATGTGCATGCAGGGTGAGTTTGTTGGCAAGTCGCTGCAAGAAGGGAGGCTGCGACTTCTTGTAGCCCCGGCTCAGGATCGCGACACGACGCCCTTCTTTCTGCAGTTCGCGGGCGAAGATCTCTACGACAGGCGTCTTGCCGGTACCGCCAACGGTCAGGTTCCCCACGCTGATTACTTGGCAGCCTAGCATATGGTGGCGAAAGATGCCCTTGTTGTAACAAAAGTGCCTGAGCTGAACGACGAAGCGAAAGATGCGAGAGAGCTGCTTGAGTACGGCGAGGAGGAACATGATGGATCGCGAATGGCCCTTATCCGCGCCCTCGCGACCGACCAAGCGAACGAGAAACTTCTCAGCCCGTTCCATTCGGTTCTGCTGCATGGTTCTACTCCAGTTGATGACTCTTGCCGACCGTGAGACAACCTAGGGAATCGCCTATGAAATGTCGAGCGCCGAGGGCCCGAACGGCATTCCGTGCTGGCACAGCAGCCCGCGCGTAGTGAGCGTGCGGATGGGCTGGGGGAAGCACATGCCCGACAGACCGTTGATAGACATGTAGCGACGCTTCGGCGAGATGCTTCGGCAAGCTCAGCATGACAAATCCTCAAGAAAGTCGCTCCTCCCAGTACTGTCATTCCGAGCGAAGGCGAGGAATCTCAAGTTCATCAACAGCCTCCGCGGGGGTCGAATCGCCGGACTGCGGTGGCTCTATTTGGAGCGCGGTGGGCCAGTGTTATCTAGGTTGCGTAGAATTGATTGTTCTCTTTCCTCCGCATTGTCTTATAGTTGGCACGCATGAACGATCCTCTTTATCGCCCACCTGCCGAGGCTGGCAGTGTTATCCTGCAAATTGACCAGGGATGTCCATACAATCGCTGTACGTTCTGTCGGATGTACCGTGATGTACCCTATCGCAAACTGGACCTGGCGGCCGTTGCTGCGATCGTTGAGGCAGAAGCCCGATGCGATCCTCGTGCGAAGCGGATCTTCCTGGCGGATGGCGATGTTATGCGTCGACCGTTTGCAGAGCTTGAGGCCATCCTGAGCCTATTAGGCAGTCGCTATCCCCGCCTGGCTCGTGTGGGACTCTATGCCAATGGCAGCTCGATTCTCTCCAAATCCGATGCGGAGCTGCGTGCCCTTCGAAAACTCAAGCTGCATACGCTCTACATGGGGATGGAGAGCGGGGATGAAGAGGTGCTTGAAGACTGTCACAAGGGCGAGACCGCTGCAGACATGGTGACTGCAGCTCAGCGGGCCGCGGGCGGTGGGCTGCGCATGTCTGTGATGATCCTGCTTGGGCTGGGGGGTGCACGTCGCTCTACGCAACATGCCGAGAATAGTGCGGCGGCCATAAATGCGATGCAGCCACGCCTGCTATCGACGCTGCGCGTAATCCCACTTCCGGGGACAGAGTTGTACGAAGATGCGTCTGCAGGTCGCTTTCAGCAGTTGACGGAATATGAGGCCGTGCGCGAACTGCGTGTGTTGCTTTCACAGCTCGAGCTCGACGGTACCGTGTTTCGCTCAAACCACACGTCGAACGTTGCTCCACTGGAAGGGCGTCTTCCAAAGGACAAAGCCCGCATGGTGCGGGCTCTGGATCGCCTCATGCAAGACGGCACACTAGATCGCCGAACCCCCGGCCGCATGCCATTCTCGCTCTAGGCGAGAGTGGCACACGAGAGTGGGGCTACAACTCCGTGAGAGGGAAGTCGTTCCCAGATTCGGTTATCGGTGCAACCGCGCCACCCGCACCGGCCCACCACACGCTGCCTCCATGGGCGGTGTTGTCCGTCAGCGTCAGGCCAATGGTTCCGCCCTGCCAGGCCACCATCGCCGCACTGAGGGCGAAATAGTCCAATGCATTATCGGTGATCGTGAGCGTGGTCTGTGCTCCGAAAATGGAACCTGACGCGATTCCGGCAAGTCCATAGTTGTCGGAAATCAGCACGGGCACAGGCGGGATCCCGAGGGCTCCCAGCGCACCAACCAGTCCAGGGTTCGCTGCAAGGAACGTAGCGATATCGCCAGCCGGGATACTCGACAGAACACCTAAGCCACTACCCGAAAGTTCATTGTAGTCAATGGTGAGGTCCAGGGTTGCGTTTGGACCTGCCGCAAGCGTGCCAATGCCGATCAGGTGATCGTAAATCCAATTGTCGGCAATGGTGCCGGTGACGGCGGATGGCGTGCCGCCGAGAGAGAACGAACCGACAAAGATGCCCATGAGGTCCGTGTATGGCATGGTAACGCCAGCCGGGAGGAAGGGATTTACGAGTTCACTGAGCAATCCGCCCCAGTACAAGTTTCTCTCGATCGTGAAATCCAGAACTGCGCCGTCAATGGCAATCAGAGCCGTACCAATGGCGTTGTCGAAGAATACGTTGTCCAAAACGCTATAGGTTGCGTTGGCACCAAGGAACTCAATCCCTGCGAGTCCAACGATGTTGTCCACGACGAAGTTGTTCTCGATTGCATAGGTTGCCGTCATATCGCCACCCGTTAGCCCGAGAATACCCACGCCGCCAAACTCGGGAAGCTGAGGTGCTGCGCTGAGCCACGGCAGTGACAGCCCCGAAAGGAACGGATTGAGCAGCGCCTCTATGCCTGCCCCTTCAATCCAGTTACCGGCAATCTCGTGCGTCACCGTGCATGCGGTGGGAGACGCGATGCGGCCCGCTGCCGCGATGACACCCGCGATGTTGTCCGTCATGTCATTGTTCAGAATGCGAGTAGTCCCTGAGGAATCAACCGCAACTGTGGTTACGGCGGCGCCATTGCCCTCGAACGTATTCTGGGCAATCCGGCTGCCGAAGGCGGGAGCACCCAGGTGCCACTGCACCAACCCCAGTGGCGTATTCCGGACGATGTTCCCCGCGAAGTCAAACGTAGTTGTGTTTCCGACGAGCACGGCCGTGGCATCATCAACAACGCCAGCCAGGATGCTTGGGAGACCGCCACCTCCTGCCGGGGCGTCGAAGCCTCCGGTGTTTGAAATATCAAGTCCTCGAATGGTAACATTATTCGCGCCAGCAGCGCCCTGCACTCGGATCGTTGCTCCCTGTCCTGTGCTACCAAGGCCAGTGACCACGGGAAACTCTCCGCTTCCAAAGCCGCTGCCACCGCCAAGACCGAAGCCCTCGCCAATGAGCAGTACACTGCGAACAATGTTCACGCTTTCGTTGTAGTCACCACCGAAAACAAAGACGAGCCTTCCTGCGGCTGCAGCGGCAAGCCCCTCTGCAATTGTGTTGAAGGGGTTGGGTAGCGTTCCATCTTCAATACCCGTCGTATTGCTGTCATCCACGAAAATGACACCTGCGTAGAGCGGAACCGTTGCAGCAGACGTATACACTTCGCTGAGAATCGTCTGAATCTGCTCTGTGACGGTGCGCACCTGGATGTGGGGGTCACGCATTACCTGGTCTGTGGCTAAGCGTCTGCTGAAGTCTGATGACCTGGATGCGAAGGCGTCCCTGAAGCCTTCGAATGGGTTTTCGCCCTGGAATGCATTTCCAATGTTAAAGGGGACACGAAGGCGCAACCCCGCCAGGTAGTCAACACGGGCGCATTTCACTTCCGTAGGGGTTTGATCGCATGATCTGCGCAGAGACGCCTC
>JABGOW010000114.1 GCA_018645275.1 Verrucomicrobiota bacterium | reverse complement strand
CTGACAGGAGAACGAGAACCTCTTTCATAAGATCATAGAGAATACGCATCGGGCGGAGAATGCACGCATGTTGCTCTTGAGTATACCCATGAGCAACTGGCACCGCATGCAGGTCTCAGAACTCCGAAAAGTGTATAGCCTACAGCCTAAACCCCTGCAGGCTCAGCGTCCCGCTGGGACGGTAGTGATATCCATCACATTGACCACATCCTTCGCGCGGGATGCAGGGGTAACGTTCACCTCAACCAGCTTGCCGTCCTTTACCCGGCCTTCAATCACCGTCTTGTAGGGGGCGTGCAGTTTGAATTCCGCGTTCCAATCTTTCGGCCAAGCTGGGGCGATGAAGATCTTGCCCGCCTGCCCTGAGCCTGCCGAAGGGTCCGTTTGCAGGATCATCGCCTGTAGTGCTTTCAGCAGCACACCACCGTGATCCTGGTCGGGGATCCAGTCGAAGTTCGGCCCCCAGAAGGCTGGGAACCGCGAGCCCTTGTGATGATTGCGTGCGCGACCAACCAAGTGCTTCCGGGCCTCGTCTGCAAGCCCAAGGTAGGCCATGAAGATCTCGTCCTGACGCCAGCCGGCGTTGCCGCGAGCAGTGCGATGATGCAATGTCCGCCGCCCCATTTCCGCGTTGGGCTTCTCGAAGGAAGACAGCCGGAACGGAAACACACAGTAAAGTTCAGGGACCTCTCCGTTCTTACGCATGGCGAATGCTTCCGCTGGCGCAAAGATCGTTTCGCCTTTGAATTCACGCGTCGGAAGGTCGGGCAGTTTCGCCTTCACCTCTGCCCAGAACGTTCGCAAGTCAGGACTGCTCAGTCGTTCGGGCAAACCAAGCAGGCGATCGGTGACCGCATGCATACCGGCAACGGGATCCATCGGATTTGTACATTCCCACCAGGTTTCCAATGCCTGAGCCGGATGCATCACCAGTTTGCCGTCTTCATCGACGGCGTAGTGCTCAACGAAGAAGGTCAGGATTTCGGTGGCAAAGGGAATGGTGGTTTCCTTCAGGAAGACCTCGTCCAGCGTATGCTCGTAGCGATCAAGCATCATGTAACTCATCTCAAGCCCGGAGACCCATTCCCACTTGTGGTAGCGGTTGTCCTGAAGCTTGTCTTCCCGCTCCTCACACGGTGTACTCCCGTAGGTTTCGGCAAACATCTCGCCCCAGAAGTAGATGCATTCGGGCACATAAATGCCACCATGTCCGGTATGCACTCGGGTGCGGTACTTGTGATAGTCGAACAGATCCTGGCAGTACATTTTGTAGAGGGGATCTGTCATCTCCACATCGCCGGAGGTCAGCATGCTGATATAGGGCAGGCGCGTATTCTGCCACCAGTAGCCCGGTCCCCAGCGGCGGTAGTCCGGTCCCCGGCTCTTGTCGTTTTCGATACCCTCGACGGTGAAGATCGAACCGTTGAACTTGATGGGATACGCACCCCTTCCGGCGCAAGCATTGATGTAACGCTGAAGCGCATACGCCCGACTGAGGGTAAGGGCATCATCCCGTTGTTCACCAGTCGCGGTGACGTGAATCCAGCTCCGCTGCCAGAATGCTTTCCACCACGCCTCGTGAGCTGCGCGGCGCTTGCCGGGAGGGACCGCATCAATATCCGCAATCACGTCCTCCGCCGCCGCCAGCCACTGCGCTTCCGTGGCGGGATGTTCGGTGTGCACGTAGATGTCGAAACGATGGCGCTTAGCCTTTGGAGACAGCAGGTGCGTGTCATCAATTCGCTTTGCGTTCTCGGCCTTGATGATGGCTCCGAAGGTCCGGTGGAGCAGGGGATCGGTCCTCTCAAAGCCATCCACCCCCTGGATCTTCGCATGCATCGCTGGACCCACGGACTTGATGTTGCGGTGATACCAACCAACTCGACCTTCTTGATTTTGGAGAACGTTGTCAGGCTCCATTACCGTTGGTCCGAGATTTCCCCATGGTTCTCCAGGCCTGGGTCGAAACAGATTCACATCGCTGCATTCCCATGAGCTGGGAATCGACTCCTGCTTCGTGCGCCACAACTCGATTGCCGCAGTTGCCTCCGTTTCATCCGGCCCGTCTATTTCGGCATGAATCACGGAGTGGTTCGCATCCACCCAGAGGCGAATATCCGTCTCCCCGCAACGAGCCTTCAGCGTGCCGTCAACCAGACTCAGCGTTTGCAGAAAGGCGTTCGCGGAAGGTGCGGGGTCCAGGGCGATCCGGACTCGTCCCACCTTCAGCAGCCGCCCGTTGTCACCCCAGGAGTCTGTGCGCGAGATGTAGAAGACCAAATCGCCATTGGGTTCAATCCAGGCATTCAGGCCGGTTGATCCGTTGCCTAGCGGCATCGACCCGTTCTGATCTGAGCTGGGACTATCCCAGACAACGTTGTAACGCTCCGGTGACTCACCGAATTCCATTGCTTCCACTCCTTGTGTCATGCACATCGCCACAGTGACGAATCGCAGTGCTGTCTGAATTGCTTTCATTGTTTGATGCTCCCTTTGCCCTACTTGATTGCTGTCTGAAACTTCCTTGTTAGCTTCGCTTTTCGCTCTTTGATTCGATTCGTCGTAGGATGGGCATCTTGCCCGTCCCTGGAATACAGCCTAATGACGGACAAGATGTCCATCCTACGTTCAATTTCCCCTTTGTATGACCCGGAGAAGCGATGATCAAGGGGCTGTCATTCCGAGCGAAGTCGAGGAATCTCCATTTGGGTAACACGCCATTTTGATTCATGGTTTCTCCACCCATAGATCGAGATGATACGTCGTAGGGGAGGGGAAGAGTGCATCGTCGACCGTGTCGGATAGACGGGTGCAGGAGTCGCTTGCCGGCTTCTTCACGTAGCCGTAGCCGAGCAGGCGCTTCCAGCGGCTGTTGTTCTTGTCCACCCTCATATCGTAGCCCACGGCGTTTCGGTAGTGGTCCCACTTCGCGCCAACCGGCACCTCGTAGTTCATCTTCTCCTGCGGTACGAAAATGTAGGGATCGGTGGTGATCACCTGCTGTCCGGTCGTAGTGTTCTCGATCAGGAACAACGGCATGGTGCCGGGTACAGGATGGGCGAAGAGCTGAAAGGCCGGATGCGCCCGATCTGACTTTCGGTTTCGGGTTTCAGGTTTCAGGTCCGGGCTGCTGACACCTGACACCTGACACCTGACACCTTCGTCCACAACCTTGCCGCCGCTGACATACACAGGAACTCTGGGGGTCTCGGCCGCGTCGAAGGTCAGCAATCCGTAATCCACCTTGTCGACCAGTGAAGTGGCCAGCTCGATGGCGCGGTCCTTGCGGTTGATGACGAAAAAGAAGCGATACCAAATCGTATGGCCCTGCTTGAGATGGAGCTTTGGCAGTACCGCCTGACCATACCAGTTTTCCCAGCTGTTCTCAGGCCGGGTCTTCCAGTCATCCGGCCTGGGGTATATACCGTAGCGGAAGTCAGACTCGCGGAACTGAGCATAAGGCTGACCATTCTTAGCGCGTTCTTGTTCGGCTTCAAAGTGTCTGTCCCGCCCGAAGACCAATGCCAGGCTCGGCGCATCATCGGCTTCGCTAGCCGAATTAAGATTCCAGCCCCCGGTCTTCCGCAGATTAATAATCCCCGCCGTCTCGTCATCCCAGCTGCCCTTGAACTCGCCGTACTTCATGAGCTCACCATCAGGTGCATTGACGTAGAAGTACGGCAGGCTGGAAAAACGCGTGGAGCCCCAGGGCGTGTTCAAGTGGCCGAAGTCAATGTCGTCGCGAACGTTGAAATTATGAAAGATGTAGGTCATCTCGATGATGCCGTCGCCGACGTCGCGAACCTGGGTGTAGTAGAGGATGGGCGACCGGCTGATGGTCTTGAGCTGTGGAACCAGGCCCCAGTTGACGGTGCGGGAGATTCTGCCGTTTCCGGTAATATCGGACGCCAGCTTGGGGCTGTAGAGTGCTTCCCCCAGCGTGGTGTGCAGGAATGTACGTACCAGCGGCTGCCAGCCAGCATCGAGCCCCGCAGCGTCGCGGATCTCCAGGGATCGCTTGCCTGATGCGGCTACCCGGTCCGTCACCTTCACAACACCGCCCTTGGCTTCGTCCGTTCCGACAACAAGCTTGTCCAGGTCCAGGGAACGCTCGGACTCCTGCTCAAAATCGTAACGCAGCGGCCATTCCGTCTGGCCATCCACCTCGCGTTTAACTTCGAGGTTGTCCACGTAGATGATGCCTTCTGTTCCTCCTGCGGCGGACAGGCCCAGCCAGGTGAATGTCCGCACATCGGTCGCGGTGAACGGCGCAGCGGCCGCACTGCTTTCTCCTTCTGCGTTGCGTACCTCGGCCGTGATGATCCCAGTGGCGTCGCCGCTAAGCGCGAAGGAGAGCGCCACATGCAGCCATTCTCCTGGGCGCGCATCGGCGACCCGCTCTCCACCAAGGGATATCTGCCTCTCTGTCATGTGAAGCGTGCCAAACGTCAACATGGGCCGCCCATGCTGCGCATCACGAAGGATGATATCCAGCTTGCCCGGCTTGTCCCGATCCAGCATGACATCACACGAGACGGTGAAGACACCCGAATCCATGCCCTGGAGTCTATAGGTGCCGGCTCCGTGGACGAACTGCCCGTGCGCATACTCGGACTCCTTGATGGGGTTGGCCATCTCCTCCGGCAGGCGACTGATCGGGTGGTATTTCGTTGTCGTCGGGTGACAGACCGGTTGCCAGACCCCGTCGTTCCAATGGGCTTCAAACTTCTGCGGATTAACGCTCTCTCCGAAGCTGCTGCGCAGGGAGTAGATCTGTCCTCCTTTGCCCAGCCGCAAATCGAACGAGTTGTCCTCGTCCTGTTCATGCCGGATCAACAGATCGAAAACGTTTCGTTCATCCAATCCGGGCGTCCAGAGACTGCCACTGGGCGTATACGTCGACGATATTGTCGTTTCCCCCTGTTTGACTTGGGACACCTCGACGACCGCAGGCGGAAAGAGTTCCAGTAATCCACTTTCGACCGCCGACCAACTCGAACTCTCATCGCAATCCGCAGCCACCAGCAATGCACCCGAAGTCAGTGCAAGCGCCAACACAGCTCCTACCACCTCTTTTTCGATCACACTCATATAGTTCCTCTGCATGCTATAAACTTTTGCCCTCTAAAATCTCGGTATCGTTCAGAAGTTGACGCCTGGCAACAAACCGGCGACGTAGCATCCAAGGGGACGGGTCGCCATCCACGCTTCATCGTACACTTAGTCCCACACTTGATCTCACACTTACTGGTTACACCTAATCGACCCGCCCCGACGTCCGTCGGGATGCAAGCACTTCGCCGAAACGCAAAATTGAGGTTGCCCGGTTTTGGTAGACAGTTGGTTCTCTTAGTGACTGCCCATCCCTTTTCCCTTCAGTTCTTCACATGCTGTCTTGGCGCTCGTTTTGGAGTGCGGGGACGGAGTCACCGCTTTCCGTGAGCGCGGAGCGCGTAAATGCATCATATAACACTCAGCACAACCAACGCCTATCCCTTTGTCACGCTCCGCTCGAATCCAAAGCGGTGACTTCGTCCCCGCACTCCATATCCCTCATATTGGTCACCCTCTAAGTGTGAGGACTGTCTACTTTTTCCGGGCAGGCTCAAATTGACTGATTAAGCAGGTGGTTTAAGCACAGCCCTCCATAATGCGAAGCGCGACGGAGGGTCGCCGTTCTCGTTCACCGATTCCCATCTTTCATACTCTCTGTAGAACTTCTGATAGTACCTTCGTTTCTTCACCCCATCAGTGGCAGACGCACGCCCGAAGGGTAACCCGGCAACAGTCCCGAGAGTCGGGCTTTCAGGTCGGGAATTTCGTGCGCACCCGAAGCACTGCGATGCTGGTCTCGAATGTTGGACTGGCACGCAATGGCCGAGGCCTCATCCCCCGTAGCCAAACACCGCTCCATGGCAACGTACTGCTCCGGCAGAGCATTGGCCTGCGCGCTCACGAAACCCACGGCGCCCTGTTTCATCCGCTCGGGCACACTGAAACTGGTGCCCGCGAAATACCGCGGGGTCGCCGCAATCAAGGCCGTATCGTTTCCAGAGTCTTTGATGCCGTCGTGTGGGATTTTCCGCAGCATGCCAACCGTGATGGCATTCCCCGCATGTTTCGGAAAGTTGTAGAGAACGAACGGAAGACGGGCTGCCTCACTCAGCGAAATAAGATACCTTACAACCCCCTCTTCGGGAGCATCCGCAAAGAAGAAAGGAGGCAACGCGACGATGGCATCCGCCCCCAACGCCTCACTCCACCGGATCGCTTCCAGGGATTCTACAAGTCCTGAGCAGCCGACCTGCGACAAGACCCGTCCCGGGAATCCGTCCCGCACCACAGAGAGAACCTGCCGGCGCTCTTCCGGCAACAGCGAGAAGAACTCGCCCGTCGTACCGTTGATCAGCAGCGTACTGACACCACGCTCATGCAAGAATTGCAGATGCGCACGCAGCGCGGCCTCATCAATGCCGCCCCGCTCTACGAAAGGCACCAACAGGGGAACAACAAGCCCCGATAGCCAGTCCATTACGCCTCCGCCGCTTGCTGCAAATTGTCGCGCTCCTCATCAGAGTCCGCATACTGGATCGCGATCTGCTGGAACCGCTCATGGATACCCACGAAGGCGTCAGCAATAGCAGGATCAAAGTGCGACCCACGACCCTCTGAGATAATACTCACCGCTTTCTCGTGAGAGAAAGGAGGCTTGTAGCAGCGACGGCTGATCAGCGCATCATAGACATCAGCCACAGCCATGAGGCGTGCAGAAATTGGAATCGCGTCGCCTGCAAGCCCTTCGGGATACCCCGATCCATCCCACTTTTCATGGTGGCCATACGCAATGTCCCGCGCGAGCTGAAGGAATGACGACGATGTCTCATCGCCCAGATCGGATTCCGCTCGCAGCAGCGCATCGCGGCCGTATCGCGCATGCTGTTTCATGATCTCAAACTCTTCATCCGTGAGCTTGCCAGGTTTGAGCAGAATGCTGTCCGGCACTCCCACTTTTCCAATGTCGTGCAGCGGGGCAGACTTGAAGAGCAGCGAAACGGTTGCGTCGTCAAGAGCGCTGGAAAAGCGCACATGCGTCACAAGCTCTTCGGCCAAGGCCAACACGTAGTGCTGCGTGCGGTGGATGTGACTGCCTGTTTCGTTGTCTCGCGTCTCAGCCAGCGACGCCAATGCCTGGATAGTGACATCCTGCGTACGCTGTATCTCTCGCGTCCGCGCCTCAACTTTCTCCTCGAGAATCTGGTTCTGACTCAACAACTGGCGCTTTGCCACAGCAAGCTCAATATGCGCTTTGACGCGCGCCAGCACGAGCGGGGGGCTGACCGGTTTTGTGATATAGTCAACTCCGCCCAGTTCGAATCCCATCGTCTCGTCTTGAACCTGGCCCTTGGCCGTTACGAAAATAACGGGAATGTCACGGGTGCGCTCGTCGTCTTTCAATCGGCGGCAGACCTCATAGCCATCGATGCCCGGCATCATGATGTCGAGTAGCACCAGGTCCGGAGGTGAATCCGCTTGGGCAATCTTCAATGCCCTCTCACCATCAAGCGCAACGCTGCGCTTGTAGTGGGGTCTCAGAATCTCCCCAAGAACGTCGATATTCTCCGGTGTGTCATCGACGATCAGGACCTTGAATTGTTCACTGCTTTCCATGCTCGATTCCTCTCCTACGCCTCACTCAGAAAACCATGCTCCTTGGTCAGGGCCGTCAGTGTTGCCAAGGCTCCTTCAAAATCGTATTTGGAGACCAGGGCCTCTAGGGTCGTCGCCGCCTCTGCCCCGAAAACCGTTCGTACACGACCAAGATGCTCCGCCGACTCCATGTCCGCATCGCGCAGGAGCCCGGACAGCCTATCTACGAATTCCTTGACCTCAGCCGTATCCATGTCCACCCGCTCAGCGGGGATATCAACAGGAGGGGGCGTGCCTTCGTCGAGCTGACCAATGCCGTCAAGAACAGCCGAAAGAGCTGTCGAAAAGCCCGTTAGCAAGGCTTCGCAGTCACCCGCTGCGCCACCTTGAATTCCCGCCTCCAGTGCGAGTGCAGCAGTCTGCAACTCCCCTGCCCCCAAATTGCCGGACACCCCTTTGGTCGTAT
>JABGOW010000117.1 GCA_018645275.1 Verrucomicrobiota bacterium | reverse complement strand
AAACTCAAATTGGCGGAGGGAGTGGGATTCGAACCCACGGACCCTTGCGGGTCGCCGGTTTTCAAGACCGGTGCTTTCGTCCACTCAGCCATCCCTCCGTATGGACTGCATGTAGGGTTGGGAAGCTAGCCAATATGGGGATGGAGTTCAACTCTAAAGGCTCATCAAGGAGATGTTCTCGATTCCAATATCGGCGCAGGCGTTGAGGAGCTTTACGAGTTGTGAGTGCGAGGCATTGGACGTGCTGGCTATGGTGAGGGTCGTGCTGGGCGTGTTCTTGTAGAGCTTGCTCAGGCGGCGGTGCAGTGTTTCGAGTGGAAGCCGCCGGCCATTGATCACGTAGCCCTTTACGCCAACGTCAATGCGAAGCAGCGTCATGGGGGACAACTCGGTCGGTGGCGCGGCCGGTCTGCTGACGTCGAGTCTTGCGAGCAGATCCTGCGGTTGGATGGTGACGATGAAGAAGATTAGCAGAAGAAATACAACGTCGATCATGGGCGTCATTTCAAGGCGCGCCGTAGTACCGTTTCTTCGCATTCTCCGCTGCATATCTGCCTCCGTGCATGTTTTGTTCTGCGTACGCCGTCTTCAAGTAGAACGCACTGGAGGTCTCCCGTATTAGGGGATAACTCGCTTCGGCGGTGATGGCGATGCCGCCACGGGGATTGAAGACGCCTTTCACGATGGCCTGGCGTGGCTTAAGAAGGACTACGATGTCATCGAGAATCCGGAGAAGATTTCTTTCAGGAATCCCTTTCCCGCGAACCTGTCGAAGGGTTGATATTCCTTGACCCGCTCCGACATTGTTGTCACCATTCCACTAAGGTGTTTAGGGAGATGCAATGGTAGGCGTATTGTCCGAATTTTGGCGGGCCACGAGTATTCTTCTATTCACTGGCGTGGCCCTGTTTCCTGTCTTGGCTGTGTCTGAACCCGATGCCGACATACCTCTTCCTCTTGCCGAGATCTGCCGGGATGCGGATGGTGATCATCTCCCAGATCTCTTGGGGCAGACGGTGACTGCGACAGGTGTCGTTACTGTCGGCGTCGGTACGTTCCACACGAAACGTCTTCAGGGCTTCATGCAGGATGGGACGGGCGGTATCCAACTTTTCTCTAACCGGTCCGATCTGGACGTGCATGAGGGAGATGTCATCCGCGTCCGGGGGCGCGTGGGAAACCACAAAGGCCAGACGCAGCTCCGTATACAGAGCTACGGGCTGTTGAAGCCGGACGTAGCGCTCCCCGACCCGGTGCAGCTATCGCTGCGCTCCGCAAGCGCGCAGTCGCTTGAGAGGCAAGAGGGAATGCTTGCTGTTGTCCGTGGACGTATTGCCGGCAAGCTCAGGAACCAGGGTGGTCAATTCCTTCTGCTGGAAGAGGATGGTGTGACACTGGCGGAGGAGAAGCACAGAATCATCGTGTTCGTTCATAACACGCGTTCCGTCGGGATCTCGCTTGACCCCTATAGCGTTGGGGATGTGCTGGAGATTCGTGGCATCGTGAGTCAGTACGACTACGGGCCACCCTACAGCGAGGATCACGAGATCCTGCCAATCAAGGCAGGAGACATTTGCACAATCGGGCTCACTCGGCGCTTCTACCGCCGTGCACTCGCCGTTGGGCTGCCTGTGTCCCTGGCGCTCCTTGCCTGGATGGTCGGCCTTCGGCTTCAGATTGCGGTACACACCCGGAAGCGGCTCGAAGCGGAGAGGCGGCTTTCGGCTGAACGAGAGCGGCAGTCCGTGACCCTCGGTTCTATCGGCGAGGGAGTAATCGCTACGGACACGGGAGGCTCTGTAACGGTCATGAATCACCGCGCCGAATCGCTCGTTGGCTTGAGTGAGCAGACGGCGATCGGGCTGCCTCTTGCGGAGGTGTTTCCCATGCAGGGGGCCTCATCGGGGCGCACCGTGTCGGACATTGTGCGAGAGGTATTGGAGGCAAACACCGTTCTAACGTTGCCATCAGACACGGTTCTCGTTTGCCGTGAGGGAGAGAAGATCCAGATCACGTGTACGGCATCGCCCGTGGCAACGCCAGGGGGCGCACCACTCGGCGTTGTCTTCGTCTTCGACGACTGCTCGGAACGCGCCCGTATTGAGGCAGAACTTCAGAAGGCAAGTCGGTTGGAGTCAATCGGACTGTTAGCCGGCGGCATTGCCCATGACTTCAACAATATTCTGACCACGATTGCCGGTAACTTATCGCTGGCCAGGCTGGAAATGCCCGCGGGTGTAGTGTCAAAAGATCTATGAAAAGTATGAAAGATGGGAATCGGTGAACGAGAACGGCGACGAGAACGGATTACGAGTAAAAGAATCTCTCAATCGTCCACCATTCTCGTCGCCGCTATCGTAGACCGAAATGGACAGGAAAATGGGGGAGAAGGCCCAGATGCTGGCAACCCGCTTCAAAGAAGACAGTTAGAGAGAAAATAGACGAAGAACTTTTGACAGAACCCCCGCGGGTGTAGGGAGAGAGTATGAGAGTGTTCTGGCGGAGGCGGAGAAGGCTGCAATTAACGCGGGGTCCCTCACGAATCAGCTGCTGACGTTTTCGCGTGGCGGTGCCCCGGTAAGACGACCGATGTTACTTGGAGATCTTGTTCGGGATGCGGCATCTTTTGCTCTGCGTGGGTCCAGCGTTAAGAGCGAGGTATCAGTGGACGAGGACCTCTGGCCCGTCGATGCCGACGCTGGACAGATGCGCCAGGTTGTCCAGAATATTGTGCTCAATGGACAGGAGGCGATGCCGGAAGGAGGCCGTATTGACCTGGCCGTTTCCAATATGGAACTTGGGCCGGGCACTGCGATTCGCATGCAACCGCTTGTGGAAGGTAAGTATGTCCGGATCAGAATCTCGGACCATGGTTCCGGCATCTTGCCGGAACACCAAGACAGGATCTTCGATCCCTATTTTACGACGAAGCAGAAAGGCAGTGGGCTCGGAATGGCGACCTCGTATTCGATCGTAAAGAACCATGAGGGGCATATCGCGGTAAATTCCCAGCTCGGGGAGGGGTCGACCTTCGACATCTACCTGCCCGCAACCGATGCTTCTGTCCCCGAGGGCCGAGATCTAAGAGAGGTTATGACGCCGGGCTCTGGGCGTGTTCTTGTCATGGACGACGAGGAGCCTATTCGAAAACTGGCCGCGGCAATCCTGCGAAAAGCAGGTTATGATGCCGCCAGCGCAGCAGATGGCCAAGAGGCTATTGAGGCTTGTGCGGCTGCCAAACGTGGAGGCCGTCCTTTTGAAGTGGCGGTTCTCGATCTTACGATTCCGAATGGGATGGGGGGCGAGGAGGCCGTCAAACGGCTTCATGAGACTGATCCGGACCTCAAGGTGATTGTCTCAAGCGGATACTCTACAAGCCCGGTCATTGCGAAATTCAAGAGCTATGGTTTTGATGGCGCGGTGCCCAAACCTTACATGGCCGAAGGGCTTATTCATGCTGTGCAGACGGTGTGCGCCTCGTCTCCGGAGTAGACTCCTATTCCCGGAGTGACTGCTGCCCTGCGTTAGGATAGCTCGCCTCGGCGGTGATGGCGATGCCGCCGCGGGGATTGAAGACGCCTTTCACGATGGCCTGGCGTGGCTTAAGAAGGGCTACGATGTCATCGAGAATGCGGTTCACGACCTCTTCGTGGAAGGTCCCGTGATTACGGAAGGAGAAGAGGTAGAGCTTGAGGGATTTGCTTTCGACGCAGAGGGTGTCTGGAATGTAGCGGACGGTGATGTGCCCAAAATCGGGTTGTCCGGTCATCGGGCAGAGCGCGGTGAATTCGGGGCAGTCAAACTCGACCCAGTAGTCGCGGTCGGCATAGCGATTCTCGAATGCCTCCAGTTTTGCCTCGTCGGGCGAGTTTGGATACTCTGTCTTGTTCTGTCCCAACAGGGTCAGTCCATGGCGGTCATCGTTCTGTTCTGTCATCGTTTCACTTCTCCGTCATCGTCCAGATGCCATGCCAGTCCTCGGGAGCGGCCTCGGCCAGCGTTGCGCAGCGGGCTGCGTAGATGCAGGCCGTCTGATCGGTCTCCCCCAATGCCCGGAATTGCCCCTCGGCTTTCAAGAAGTGGCCACCGTAGTACAACTGCAGTGCGTCGGCAAACGCTTTTAGTGAGTCATGCTGCTCTGCGAAGGACTCTGGCAGGAACGGTTCATAGACGGTGACGGCATTGGCCTTGCCGACAACCCGCACACGCGAAAGCTCGCGCACGGGAAATGCATCACCGATAGCAGTTCGCGTGAACTCGGAGATCATCAGATAGGTGCCGAACTGTTTATTGATTCCTTCAAGGCGTGCTGCGAGGTTTCCGGCATCCCCAAGGAAGGTGTAGTCGAAGCGCTGGTTGGAGCCCATGTTGCCCACGACAACGGGGCCTGTATTGATGCCAATTCGGACGTGGATGTCGTGGCCACACAGCGCGCTGAGCTCGGGCCGCATTGCAGCGAGCTTTGCCTGGCAGCGCAGCGCGGCTTCGACGGCTCGGATGGCATGATCGTTCTGTTCGAGGGGGGCATTCCAGAATGCGATGATGGCGTCCCCCTCGTATTTGTCAATGGTCCCGCCGGTTTCGTGGATGACGTCGGTCATGGCGGTGAGGTAGCGGTTGAGGAGGTGGGTGAGTTCGGTGGGGGTGAGTCCCTCGGAGAGGGTTGTGAAGCCCTGGATGTCGGAGAAGAAGATCGAAAGGGTCTTCTCTTCCCCGCCAAGCTGCAACTGCTCCGGGTTCTGAAGGAGTCTGTCGACCTGCACGGGACTGAGGTACTGTTTGAAAGCGCCTTTGATGAAGCGTTTGCGCCGCCCCTCCAGGCTGTAGTTGATGATGACGGCCGTTAGGAGTGCGAGCCCGGAGACGACCTCAAGCGGGGCCACCATGAGCCAGAGTCCGGCTGTGTAGGTCATGAAGCCTGCGGCGATTGGAAGTGTCAGAAGCACTAGAAATGCAAATGCGGTCTGGTGGCCATTTCGGCAACTTCGTCCAGCAATGCCGGCGACCAATCCCGCGAGCAGGATGAGTAGCATCGTGGCGCTCGGCGGGATCTCGCGTACGATATCGTCCGAGAGCAGGTTGTCGAGAAACGTGGCGTGGACTTCAACACCTGGATAGGTGCCTCCCATGGGCGTTGGTTTCAGGTCCATGAGTCCGGCGGCTGTGACGCCAAAAAGCACGTAGCGGTCTTTCAGGATAGCGGGGTCAACTATCGGTGTTCCGCCTTCTCGAATGCGCAGTTCTGACTGAAGCACGGCGGTTGCGTTGAGCATCAGGTGGGTCTGAGAGGGACCGCGAAAGCGCAAGATCGCATCGCCATTGTCATCCAGTGGCACGTGAAGGTCGCCAATCTGCATACCCTCCGGAGTCAAAGTGGGCGCCTCTTTTGGATGTGCCGCCAGATACGCCGCCAGACCGAGGCTGGGAACAAAGCGACCTGAAAAGACGCGGCCAATTGGCACGCGGCGGAAGAGGGCATCGCTATCAGGGATTGCATCCACACTGCCAAGTAGGCAGGCGTTGGTTGCCAGCTCGGGAACCGGGAGTGAAGCGCGCGGTCGTGTGAGGCGCTTCTTCAGGGGAGCGTGTTGGGCAAAGAGTACTGCTGCGCTGTCGATCTGTTCCGGAATGTTGGCGGGCCACTCGTTTGCTCCGGTGTCGTTTTCGGCCTTGAGCTGTATAGCGATCACAGATGGAGGGCCAGCGGCGATGGCATCGCCAAAACTCGCGTCATCGCTGGCGGCGATATCGCTTCGCTCCGAGAAGAGCATATCAAAGGCCACGGCCCTGGCACCGCCACGCCTGCAAAACTCCAGAATTGCCCCGTAGACCTCACGCGGCCATTTCCATTCGATGCCCAGAAGATCCTCGGCGTCGTCGAGACTGTTCTGGTCGATTGCGATGGTGCAGATCTGCTCAGTGGCTGTGCCGGGCCGGGCGAGCGTACGCACGCGCCAGTCCCAGGTCTTGGCTTCGAGCCACTGGAGGCAGTCGGCGTGATGAAGCAGCAGCGTGACTAATGCTGCGGCGATGCCGATGAGGGCGCCTTGTGCGAGAGTCTTGCGCTTGCTGTCTTGCATATGAGGCCTTGTGAAGGGGTGAGGGATGAAACCTGAGACCTGAAGTATGGATGCACGCTCCCAATCGTAATCGTGCTCGTAATCCTAATCGGTGTCAGCGGAATCATTGGGATCGGATCTGGAGCGTCATACGACTTCAAATCGTTCTGTTGGCTGTCCCTTTCTCAGATATTGCCGAGGGTGTGTTTGAATCGGGCGGTACGTTGTTTCTGGACGGCGATTTCGGAGGCGGTGCCAATCATTGGTGCAATATCTGCGATACGGTCGGCCGGGGCTGGGTGGGTCTTGGCAAAGCCTCGCTCATCATGATCGAGTTGCTTTCCCATTTCCGTGAGCATGCTGCTAAGGGCTGCCAGGTTGTAGCCGACGCGTTTCAGAATGGTGATCGCTACGGCGTCAGCTTCGCTCTCTAGTTTGCGCGCGTAGCCGCTGTTCACCATGGTTGCGGTGACGTCACCAATGGCGCCCTCGAATGCGGTTGTCAGCTCTGCGAGCTGTTGGCCTCCCAGGCTCTTGGCTGTTTCGGCCCCGAGAATCGTGAAGGCGGATGTCCAGCGACTTTTCTTGATGGCCCGCAGTCCGTGTTCGAGCTGAACGTGTCCAATCTCGTGTGCGAGCACGGCGGCGACTTCGTCCTCGCTTCGGCAGCAGCGCAGCATGCCACGTGAGATCAGAATGAGTCCGCCGGGTGCGGCAAACGCGTTGACCTCGTCGGTGTCCATAATGAGGAAGTGGTAGCCACCGAAAGTCTCCGGTTTGTCTGAAGCCAGTGCCAGGGCCTGCCCAATGGTGTTCAGGTAGCGATTGGCGGCTTCGCGGTCGTAGGGAGCATAGGATGCCAGAATCGAGGCGGCGACGGAGCGACCAATGAAGTACTCCTGCTGAGGGGTCAACTTGTCGAAGGCTCTGCCTACGGCAGTGGAGCTCTTGTTGATGGAGCTTGCTTGGTCAGTGCTGATCTGGCCGGTTGCAACGCCGACGGCGGTTCCCGCTTTCGTTGCCAGTTCAAGGGTCTTGCAGCCCGGGATCAGAATGAGAGCTGCTGGGAGTAGAGCTGTCAGGATGAGTGATCTCACTTGGCACCTCCTTCCTCGGTCGTCAGGTTGCCCGCTTTGAGGAACTCCACGAGGGCGGGGGCGGGAATGGTGATGGCCTCCATGTTATCGACCCACGTGAAGTCGATCTCACCGTTGCGTTCCTTGAACTTGGCTTCGACGTCGGAATTGAAGCCTTTTCCAGCAAGGGCCTGTTCTTCACTGGATACGGCGGTGGTGGCATCCCGGTCTCCAGATTCTAGTTTCAAGGTCTTCTTGGTTAGCGTTGACTCGTGCATCCACCCCTCTGTTGAACGGCTTTCGGGTTGGACACGTAGCCACGAGCCTTTCTTGTCGAGCACGACTACCCGGTCGGTGTACGCCAGCGTTGTGACGACGCGGCTGAGGTAGCTCGGGGAGGAGCGAAGCTGCCCCTCGCGTACTTGGATACTCATCGTCTTTGGTTTGGCTGCAAGGGCCGGCACGCTGGCCAGCAGAAGTAGAACGACTCCCCATTGGATCTGTCTGTTCATGGTCTTGTCTCCCCGTGTGTTAGAAATTACACCCAGTAGTGGCCGTCGAAAACTCCCAGCAACGCCTTCCTCCGTCGCCCGTTGGGCTATGGTGGACACGTCGGCGAGATGCTTCGGCAAGCTCAGCATGACAATTCCTCGGGAGACTCGACAAGTCCAAGGGTGTCATTCTGAGCGAAGTCGAGGAACCTCGAGTTCTTCAACAGCCACAGTGCAATCGCACTAGGGTTCAATTGTAGGAGACTCAGGCGAGGAGACAAAGCACAAAAGCGGTTTGAACGCGGGGGCAGATCGGCATATAGTGAGCGT
The DNA here is from genome assembly GCA_018645275.1 of Verrucomicrobiota bacterium. Lineage (GTDB taxonomy): Bacteria > Verrucomicrobiota > Kiritimatiellia > UBA8416 > UBA8416 > JABGOW01. The sequence goes on along the minus strand of JABGOW010000117.1, from coordinate 170 downwards.
ATGAGACGGATCCTGATGCTCGTGTTCGCAATTGCGGCAGTGATGACGGTTGCAGGCTGTGCCCGCTTCCGCCCGCCGCGTGGCGTGAGGCCGCAGGTCATCACGATGCTTGCGACTGGGTATTGTCGCTGTGGGAAGTGCTGTGGCTGGGAGCGGAACTGGCGGCTTCG
>JABGOW010000398.1:6267-8136 GCA_018645275.1 Verrucomicrobiota bacterium | reverse complement strand
AATCAACATTGCTCGCGTCGTTGGCATCAACCAGTCAAAGCGATGGCCGTGAGCGATATACAGCCGCTTGCCAAGCGTATAGCTGGCCACGAACTTGATATTGCCTGGATCCTGCAGCTGAAGGTGCTTGTCATTGTTGCCTCGCACCCAGATGACCTCCCGCTCGTAAGACGCGTGCCGCAGGCGGTCAACAACACGGCTATGCTCAGGCGAAAGGGTCCGGTCACTGTAGTAGTGCGTAATGATATCACCGTTCAAGACCAGTTGAGCCCCCGCAGGAAGCGTGTCAAGAAAGGCAAGAAAAGCATCTACACGGGACTGTTCGATACCGAGATGCAAATCACTGGTAATGAACGTCTGCATCAACCTCGAACCCCATCAGCAGCACGCGCCTCCTGCACCACGCTGCAGCCCTCCTGGCCCACCGCAATTGCAAGAATCGCAGAAAAGACCCACACGGTTCCCGGCATCTGCAGATTGAAATCACCAAGGGAATGAAATGCCATGGCGACCGCAGACAGCGCCCCACCAACCCAGCAACTGAACGTCAACGGATCGACTCGGTTGCGAGAGACCTGCTGCCACTTCCGACCCTCGTCGCGGACGCCAACGGCAAAACACCGCATGACCACACCAAATGCAAACAGGAAGAGAATCATCCCGACAACTCCGTACTCCTCCAGCAACTGCAGCCAGTCGCTATGCACCTCGTATGACCGAAAATCGTAGTTGTGAAGCGTGGGCCAGATCCTCAACTCGGGATCACCGTCGGGGGTCGGGGCAAAATGCGGCCACAGGTGCTGATGCATCCCTGGGCCTATTCCAAACCACGGGGCGCTCTTCCAGGCCCGAACCGCCCCGCCATACATCCGCCCCCGACTCGTACGCTGCAGGGCTTCGACGACGTGAGCCAGTTTCCCCTGTTCCGCATCGACGTGGCTGCCTGCCGCTGAACCCCACCCGCCATAGGAGACGAAGCGGTTAACGAAATCTGATCCCGTCAGACAGAGCCCCATGAACAGCAGCAGAGATGCCGAGACGCCGATCAAGCGTAGGTTCCACCGAATCGCAGCAGGCCACTGTGCAACACACCAGACCATGGCAAACATGAAGATCACGATCACGGTCATACCCCCACCCCGCGACTGCGTTAGCACCACGCCGACCGTCGCAGCCAGAGCGGCAAGGCCAGCCAACCACCGGACCGCCGTTGCCCCCCCTCTGCTCGCCAGAAGCCCCAGAGCCAGGCACAGCAGCAGTTCCATGGCGCCAGCGAAGTGATCCGGACAGAAATAGGGGCCGGTCGCCCGCCCTGCATACTGGGCATAGCCGGGCTCCCACAGAACCCGTTCACTCTGCCATCCCACATGATTCACAAGGCCATACACGCCAAGGAGAAGCAGATTGGCAAAGAGCAACCAGAACAGCAGCCGCCTTTGAGTTGCGTTCAGACCGAAAAGGATCTCTCCCGCAACACAGATTGCCGTTACGTGAAGCAACACAGAACGCTGGGCATCCATGAATACATCGGCCATGAACATGCGAATGACGGCGTACACGACAAACGGCGTCAGGGCGGCCAAAATCCACCACACCCTCGCCGACACGATGACACGAGTCGACCGCGCCAAACCAAGTCGCACCCCCGTTGCCGCAAACCCTACGCTGATAGCCGCAACAATAGGCCAAAACCACCATGCTTCCCATGCCCCAAACAGCCACGGTCCCACGAGCACAGCGAGACTCACCGAGGCGAAGACAATCCAGCGCAGAACGGCATCACACGCGACAGCCAACCGCCCCGGTTTCGAATCCATGTTGTGTATGCCACTCATAAGCCAAACAGACTATCCAAATCCCTCTGACAGG
>JABGOW010000398.1:0-6257 GCA_018645275.1 Verrucomicrobiota bacterium | reverse complement strand
GGGGGGGGGGGGGGGGGCACGATCAATCGCGCACAGCCCCAGAGCTGTTTGAGCTAAGCGGGAGGAATGCGCATAGTCGGGTCGCTCTGCTGAGCCCCCCCCTGCGGCCTTGTGTCGCAGAAGGGGAAGATTCGGGAGCTGAAAGAAAGGTCAGGAGCGAAGCCGCAAGAGGAGCTTCTCGCCTTCAACGGCCAAAAAGACAACCAGTCCGCCACCCACGCAGATACCAAGCTGTGTGAGCGACAGCGCCGTGGTCTTGAAGAAGACCTGCATGAACGGAACATAGAGAACCCCGAGATGCAGGATTAGAGTCACCGCCAATGCCAGGATCATTGGGCGATTGCTAAACACGCCGATGCGGAACAGTGAATCTCGGGAGGAACGCACGGCAAGCGCCAGAAAGAGCTGCGCCAACACCATGGTCGTGAATAGCATGGTCTGCCATACGGCGACCTCACCGCCATGGCCATGACCAGAGGCGACGGACGTCCCCACGCTCCCGGTGAAGAAATGTTTCCCAACAAAAAGCGAAAGCCCCGCGATCAGTAGGCTGACCCATAAGATACTCCTTCCCATCGCCCAGTCAACGAGAGGGGCTTTGGGGTCACGGGGCGGACGCAACATCACATCGTTCTCGGGTCCCTCAACCCCGAGTGCAAGCGCCGGCAACCCATCCGTCACCAGGTTCATCCAGAGAATCTGCACGGGAAACAGCGGCAGGGGCAACCCGAACAACGGAGCCAGCAACATCACCAACAACTCTCCGGCGTTGCCTGCAAGAATGAAACGGATAAATCGCCGGATGTTGTCAAAGATCACGCGACCTTCTCTCACGGCTGATACGATTGTCGCATAGCGATCGTCGAGCAGGACCATATCCGAAGCCTCTTTAGCCACATCCGTTCCGGTGATTCCCATCGCCACCCCAATGTCCGCACTCTTCAGCGCCGGGGCATCGTTGACCCCATCCCCCGTCATGGAGGCAATCTCGCCCTGAGCCTGCAGAGCATCAACGATACGAAGTTTGTCCTCCGGGGAAACGCGTGCAAATACGCATGCGTGTGCTGCGGTGGTTTCCAGATCCGCATCCGACATCGCGGCAATTTCCAGCCCCGTCACGACGTCTCCGTCCACCGGCATGGAGAGAGACTTGGCAATCTGGCGAGCCATTGCAGGATGATCTCCGGTAATCATGACCGGCCGAATTCCAGCCTTCTGACACTCCGCCACCGAAACCTTCACATCCTCACGCAAGGGATCCATCATCCCCACCAGGCCGAGAAAGGTGAGCTCCTGCTCCAAATCCGACGCCGTGTAGGTCTCAGCCGGGGGAACGGGGGTCCGATAGGCAACAGCAAGCACACGAATGCCCTCGCCGGCCAGTTCCTCCATGCGTGAGAGGAGCCGTTCGCGCTCGGAGGATTCCAGGGCGAGGCACACGCCCTCGCGGCGAACCTGAGTACACACATCAAGGACGCTATCAGCGGCCCCCTTGGAAAACACGACGTTGCCCGTGCCTGCGGCCAGGCCGCACGCCTCAATGAAGCCATCGACCGCAGCCCCCTGCGTCTCCTGCGACGAACACGAATGCAATGTCGCCATCCGTTTCCGGTCGGAATCGAAAGGCGCCTCCGATCCCCGCGGCAGCAACGTATCCAATGTCGTCTTCTCCAAACCAAAACGCGCCGCAGCCACCACCAATGCCCCCTCCGTCGGGTCCCCCAGGGCAGTCCACATCTCGCCAGCACCATCACGTGGATTCAGCGAGGCGTCACTGGCCATGGCTGCGGCCCCAAGACAGAGAAGCAGGTCGCTGCGATTCTCCTCCGGTAGCGACACGGAGTCTCCAGCCGCAATATCAACACGCTGCGTCGGCAATTCGACGCACGTCACCGTCATGACATTCTGCGTTAGCGTTCCCGTCTTGTCCGTGCAAATGGCCGTTACGGAACCGAGCGTCTCGACGGCCGGAAGATTCCGAATGAGTGCCTGCCGTGCAAGCATCCGCTTCGCGCCCAACGCCAAGGCGATCGTCACAACGGCAGGGAGGCCCTCCGGCACAGCCGCAACGGCCATGCTCACGGCCGTGAGAAAAACGGTTTTCCAGCCGTCATCGCGCAACACGCCCACGATCGCAACGAGGGTGATAAGGCCCATGGCGACCCATACAAGAATCTTCCCCAGGTGCTCAATCTTCGTTGTCAGCGGAGTGGGATCATCCTCTGTCTCCTGGAGCAGCGAGGCAACATGCCCAAGCTCTGTCTGCATGCCGGTTGCCGTCACGATGCCCTCACCACGGCCATAGGTGATAATGGTCCCCATATGCACCATATTGTGACGGTCGCCTATGGAGGCCTCCCCCTCGGCTAGCGCATCTGTAGCCTTTTCAACAGCCTCAGACTCACCGGTCAGAGCGGACTCCTGCACCTTCAAGGATGCTGCCGTACTCAAGCGGCAATCGGCGGGAACCAGGTTCCCGGCCTCCAGCAGCACAAGATCACCACACACGAGGTCGCGCGCATCGACCTCTAGAATCGTCCCGTTGCGCCGAACCTTGATGTGCGGCGCCGACATGCGCTTTAGGGCGGCCATGGCACGTTCGGCTTTGTACTCTTGCCGAAAACCCAGCGTTGCGTTGAGAACAATAATGGCCACGATGGCAATGGCATCTTTCCCATCACCAACCAAGAATGAGACGATGGCAGCCACAATCAGGATGATCACGAGCAGATTCTTGAATTGCGCCAGGAGGATTTGCCATGCGCGCTTCTGGTGCTCATGCGTCAGCTCGTTGGGACCGTCCTTCGCAAGGCGCGCTTGCGCCTCTGACTGGCTTAATCCCGTGACGAGATCCGTCTTCAGCCGCGCGCAGACATCCTCAACGCGCTCACCGTAGGCCCGAACACCCATCTGCTACCCCTTGTTCCAACGGAAAACGCCGAGGGATTCCCGACGGCGTAACCAGTCCACACTTCCAGCCAATCAGAAACCGATAGTCACCGCTAGTGATGCCATCGCCGTTTGGAGGGAGGCGCCCTCCCCATCGTCATAGGTCCTCGTGGTCTTCGAACCATCTGAGTTGGTCCACGTGTAGGTGGAATTCGCAGTGATCGTATCGTACTCAGTGTATGACAGAGAAGTCGACAGCCCGACATAGTCACAGAAATGATATGCCACCGAAAGCGAAACGGCATACATGCGACCCCACTCCAAGTCGGCATGGGTTTCGAGATCGCGAAGATGATGCTGGTCCTTGGCTTCACCAAAAACAGCGGGCGAGCCAATGAGTCGCATCCCCCCCTCAAAGCGCCCTAAAAGGAATGCCACATCCAACCCCAGGTAGGGGTAGTAGAAGAGCTGCTCGTAGGTGATACCTAACTCGCCCTCCGTAAAGTCACCGGACAGATCACGAAAACCACCGTTCGAGGAGTAAACGTACGTTCCCCCACGGGCTTCCCATTCGTAGTTCTCCATTCTGAACCCCAACAGCCCACTTAGCGAAAGATGGTACTTCTCCAACATCTGAAGAGGGAAAACCGCGCCGCTCAGATCAACAATGGTCCCTTTTGTAACATCCGTATCATCATGTTGGGACCAGTGACTCCAGGCACCGGTGGAGTAGAGCCAATCATAGTCATTCATCGTGCCTTCGCCATCGGTGATTTTTGACCACACGTCTCCCTGAAGGGAAACCCAACGGCCCAGCTTGAGTGTTGCGCCAACGCCAGCCATGTAGAGAGAGTCGGTTTCCCAGATGAGCTGACTGATCGTTCTGCCATAGCCGTAGACGTACTCGTTTGCTTCCCCCGTGAGATGCCCCGACTGAATACGCATGGCGAAGTCCACACCGCCGGGCCTTCCCTCCACCTCAACCGTGCGGTCTACAGCAATCCCCGGCGTCTGACTTGCAGCCGAACCATACTGTGCAATCAGAGCAAACACCAGCACGAGTGAACCCAGTAAACGAATCTTCATTCCCGCCTCCTTCGCTTGGCTATGCTGACATTCACCAGTCAGCTATTCCTGTTCCGAACCGTTTCTGTAGATTCTGCAGAAGCGCTAGCGTCTTGCAAGCATTGAGCGCAAGAAAAACGAGCAACACCCTCTGCGCGACCGCCACTTTCTGTTTCCAACTTCCCGCGTTCTACTCTACTCTTCGCGGACATGACAACCGCTCCACACAAACCGGAACTCCTTGCCCCCGCAGGCACGATCCAAGCGGGGCTGACCGCAATCGACGCCGGGGCCGATGCCATCTACGCGGGGCTTCCAAAGTTCAATGCACGTGAACGGGGGCAAAACTGCACGATGGAAGAGCTTGCCAAGCTTGTTGCCTACGCACACCGCCACGGACGAAAGCTCTATGTCACGCTCAACACCCTCATCAAGGAGTCTGAGATCCCCGACGTGGCCGCCATGCTCGCTGAACTACTGACGATTCGGCCTGACGCTGTCATTGTCCAGGACTTAGGCGTGCTGTATCTCATTCAGAATCATTTTCCCGAGCTCACCGCTCACGCCTCAACCCAAATGGGTATCCACAACAGTGCAGGGGTACGCGTGGCAGAGGCAATGGGCATCAAGCGCGTCATTCTGGAACGTCAGGTAACCTACGAGGAAATCGGAGCCATTCGTAGCCAGACAGACATGGAGCTCGAGGTATTCGTGCATGGGGCCCTCTGCTGTGGGCGGTCAGGATCCTGCCTCTTCTCTTCGTGGATGGGCGGATGGAGCGGAAACCGGGGACGCTGCAAACAGCCCTGCCGTCGACGCTACTACGCGGAGGAAGGCAACGGATTCTTCTTCTCCCCCAAGGATCTCTATGCACTCGAAGATATCCCAAGATTGGCGAAAATGGGCATTTCGAGCCTCAAAATCGAAGGCCGCATGCGGCGCGCCGACTATGTCCACAATGTTGTCTCGGCATACCGCATGATGCTTGATGCTCCCCCAGAGACGCGCAGCAAAGTGCTTCCTGAAGCCAAGCGCATCCTGGCCCAGGCAATGGGGCGTAAGTGGACGCCTCCCTTCCGAGCAGAATCGGACTTCAAGGACACCATCCAACATCAGGCAATGGGCACTTCCGGCCGCATCATTGGCAGTGTTGTTCAGAGCAAGGCCAAGGGATTCACCGCCAAACTCAGCGGGCCACTGTATATGCACGATACGATCCGCATTCAGCCCCCTTCCGGCGACGAGGGCCCTGCCATATCGGTCACTCGAATGACGGTGAACAACGCAGAAGCACACAAGGTCTCATCCGGACAGACCTGCTGGATCGCATGTGACAAACCCGTGACAACCGGCTCCCGCATTTTTAAGACCGGCTCACAAACGGCGGATCTACACAAGCGGATCGAAAAACTACCCATCCCGGGCATTGCACTGGACCTCGCCGTCGAGATTACCCAATCGAGAATCGAGGTCACTCTCCCGGCGACAGGTCAGCACTGGTCACTCGCGATTGAGACGCAACCGGCACGCCAGCACGCTCTGGATGAGGCCACCGTCCAGAGCGAATTTGCTCGGACGCGGTCGGACGCTTTTATAGCAGGCCATGTCCGGTGCCAAATCGAACCGGGGCTCTTCGTTCCGCCCAGCCAACTGAAGAAGCTGCGGCGGGAATTCTGGGACTGGTGTGTTGAGAACACAGCCCCAGACGAGATCCGAACGGCATATGCGACCCGGCTAACCGAGGTGGCTCTGGAAGCGCTGACAGCGCACCCACCACTGGAACCGGGCAGCGAAGAGGCGGTAGTCGTCGTGAAGGGCTCCGCTGGCTCCCCTATCCCCGGTGCCATCGCGGCACACCCCATCGACCACATTTCAGAGCATACTCAGGAAGCCGTCATGCCGGAATTCTGCGCTGAAGCAGACCTGCCGGAACGCATGGCACAGGTAGAAGCCGCCGTCCAAGCCGGGGTGAAACGCTTTCGCGTGACATCGCTCTACGCGCTTGATCTGCTGCGCAGCGTCGAGGGGGCGTACCTGACAGCATCCTACCCGCTGCCCATCTGCAACCGGGCCGCATTTCTCGCGTTGCAGCAGTTCAACGTCGAGCGGGCCACCGTCTGGGTGGAACTTGGCGAGACGGGCATTAACACGCTTCTGTCACAGCTGGGGCGAGCCGGAGAAGTGCTCACCTACGCAAGACTCCCCATGCTCTCAACTCGGATGGATATCCCCGTCACGGGACCCATTCAAGATGCACGGGGCGCCAAGTTTACCGTCGAACAGGGCCGCGACACGACGCTTCT
>JABGOW010000539.1:2638-8182 GCA_018645275.1 Verrucomicrobiota bacterium | reverse complement strand
GATTCCCATCTTTCATCCGTTCCCGTTCAATTTTCTAACGCTACAGGTCAACCCCCGTGAAATGGATGGACTTAAGGCTCGCAGCCCTGATGTTTCCTTCGAGAGCGGATACAGAGACCGTGTATTTTCCGGGTTTGGGGAAGTTGATCCAGCCGATTGGGAATTCCTGATAGATGTGAGATGCGCCTTGTTGGTTCTGGATATGCTCCCCGCCTTCGATATCAACGCCCCAAACGAGACGGCCTTCCCCGGAGTAGGTCAGGCCGACCCTGTAATCGCCGGCAACGGCGACATCCACTTCCCATGACGCCGTCCCACCCTTGCTCCAGTTGGCTACGCGAGTGACATGCTTCCATTCACCGAACTTCTCCATCCAGCGATGGCCTGCTTTCTTGGCTCCTTTGACAGCCGCAAATTTCGTCAGGATTTCCGTTTCTGTCTCCGGGTCCAGCCCCCAGCAGGAATCGACTTCAGGCGCCTTCTCGAACTCCAGTGTAACAACGGAAACAAGTTTCTCCGGAGCTAGCTTTGGAATGGATAGCACGGTCCAACCGTTTTCCTTGTCCCATTTAACGTCCTGCACCCCCTCCTTCGTGAGAAGGCGTGCTTTCTTGATTTCTGTCTTTAGTCCCGGCAGGTAGAGCTTTCCTGAGCCTGGCCAATCGAAGACACAGAGGTTTAGCGTCTTGCCCATGGCGGTCACATCACCCCACGGCAGCGGGCGTTTCCATGGTGAGGCATCAGCGCCATATACAACCTGAGGGTATTGCTTTATCCAGTCACCGGACCCGCGGAGAGATTTAGCGGTCCGCTCGGGTATCGACCCGTCGCCGCGCGGCCCAATGTTGAGCATATACGTTCCGCCGCGACCGACACAGGCGATGACTCTGCGCAGAATCTCTTTTGGGGTCTTCCAGTTCTTGTCGTACCAGGCATACGCCCATGAATCGTTTGTTGTGTCAACGGCCTCCCACATTCCTGCAACATTGCCTTCGGGAACTTCCATGTCCCCCAACGTGTTGTAATCGCCAAGCCCGTGCCCGGCGCGGCCGGAGACCAGGGCTTTTGGTTGGTTCTTGCGCACTTCATCCACCAGTTTCTGAACATAGTGTTTGGGCATATTCCCGGGCGTATCGAACCAGACAAGCTCAATCGGCCCGAACAGGGTGGTTATCTCCTTTACCTGCGGCAGGCACTTCTTCTGAAAATAGTACTCAAAGCTGGCTTTCTTGCCGTCCGGCTTTCTTGTTGGACCTTTCTTCCCGCCCGGAAATGTCCAGTCCTGGTTGTGGGAGTAATAGAACCCGAACCCTATTCCCACTTTCCGGCAGGCATCAGCCAGCTCTTTCATCGGATCACGATCAAATGGTGTAGCGTCAACAATGTTGAACTCACACGCTTTTGAGTGGTACATCGCAAACCCGTCATGATGCTTGCTTGTGATGATGATGTATTTCATACCAGCGTCTTTGGCGAGCTGGGCTACCTCCATGGCATTGAATTTGTCCGGGGTAAACCCCTTTGCCAGGTTCTTGTACTCATCGACAGGTATTCCCGCCATGTGTGGGGCCATGATCCATTCACCGATCCCGTAGTAATCCTTGCCCTTGTACCTGTTCCCAAGGTTGGAATAGGGGCCCCAGTGAATAAACATGGCGTAATTGCCGTCGTTAAAGAGTTGGCCGCGCTCGGAATCAGATGCCCTGAGCTTCAGCATCTGTTCCCCCCACATTTCGTCCATATCCTCAGCCACTGCAATCGCATCAGGCAATAGCGTACGCAACACGCACACAGCAATTAGGATAACGCTGAATCGAATTCGTTTGGGCATGGTCTGTCTCCTATTAGTCGAACCCGTAATCTCAAAGCTGATAGCAGCTCTTCTTGTCTAGTCTTCTGTTCTGCCGGGGGGTAGCCAGCTCTGCGCCTTCTCCCCCGTTTTCAGCCCGCCGATCACCATCCAGAGAGGGGAGATTCGAGTGTACGAGTACGTGTACGAGTAAGGGGGAGATTCGGCAATTCTCGCTCTCTTCTTCCCGTACTCGTACACGTACTCCTACACGCATATCTCTTAGGCTTTCCCCCTATTTGCCTGCCTTTCCGGTGAACGATGGAATGACCAACACAGATCCCACACCTGTCCCATAACATTCTACTATACGCCACACATCATCCGCGCCATATGGGAGTAATGATCTTAGACATGGAGATTCTGATATCTCGCTTCACATTCTGGGACTACCTACGCTTCGTAGGCACACCAGAATTGCTTTCCCATCTCCTGGTCATCCCCAAGCTCGTCTTGCCATCGCCTTAGTTCCTCACGCAGTGACGCTACGGTCTCGGTGTGTTCGGGCCGCGTGACAAGGTTGGCCGTTTCGTATGGGTCCGCTTCCAAGTCAAACAACTGCGTGTGACGTTTCCCGCCAGCGGCGTATTCGATTAGCTTGTGCTTACCGGCTCGTACGGCACGCTGGACACCCTTATATGCAAAATGAAGGGTGGTCCTGATGGTTGACGCAGGCTCTCCAATCGCCGGCATCAGGCTCTTACCCTCTACCGTCTCCGGTATGGGCAGCTCTGCGAGGTCACAGAGCGTCGGGAACAGGTCAAGCAGGTAGCATAAGGCATCCGTCTTTTGATTCTCAGGGATCCCGGGGCCGGCAACGACCAGTGGAACGCGAACACTGTGATCGTATAGATTCTGTTTCCCCATCAGTCCATGCTGGCCAACGGCAAGGCCGTTGTCCCCGGAGAACACAATGATGGTGTTGTCCGCCTGGCCGGTTTCTTCCAGGCAGTCGAGAAGTCGCCCCACGTGCTCGTCGATCATGGCGATGAGCGCGTAGTAGTCGGCAATATGTTGCCGCACCGCTTCGGGGCGCCGCGGATGAGCTTCCAACAGCTCGTCGCGGACCAGCAGCTCCCCGTTGTCAAATGGATGTCGTGACGCGAAGTTCGGCGGCAGCGAAACAGTATCCGCATTGTAGCGATCTTTGAACCGTGCCGGATACTGTCGCGGGTCGTGCGGGGCGATGTGTGCCAGATAGAGGAAGAAGGGCTTGTCACTGGCGGCATCCGCCGAATCCGGATAATTGCGGACAAATTCGATGGCGGCGTCGGTGAAGACTTCCACGGAATGACGTCCCCGTTCTTTAGTGGTTTCAAAGGGGGCCTCGAAGGGCGCCACTGCCGGATCGTTGTATCCGCCGTTTGGATCATACTCCCCCGTCGGGTCGAAATCGTGCACGGGGATATGCCAATGTCCATTGCAGGCCTCGTACCAGCCGCCCTTTCTGTTGAAGCCGAATATCTTGGCGCCGGTTGAGAAGCAGCGAGCATGAGACTCCCGGTCCTGATGCCACTTGCCGATATGCGCCGTGGCATATCCGTTTAAACGGAACCATTCCGGCATGGCCGTATGCTCGGGTGGAATGCATTGCCCTTGTCGGTCTAACGAGAAGAGCGTCCGCCCCGTCAGCATCATGGCGCGACTGGGCATGCAGACCGCTGGAGATGTCCCGCCCATGATGTGCGCGTGCGTGAATGTGGTTCCGCGAGCGACCAGTTGGTCCAGGTTGGGGGTTTCGATCTCAGAATTGCCCAGCGCAGAAAGCGTGTCAAAGCGCTGATCATCTGTGAAAATGAACAGGATGTTGGGGCGACTAGTCATCTGTGTGTCCTCTGAAATGTCACATCCTCCGTCACGATGGGTGGTCGTTCGTCCGGTTTGGTCGTTCTCAGATTCAGGTTGTGACAGGCGAGCCCGCGTATATGCCGGGCGTAGAGTCCGGAAGCCGGCAGGATCCGGTTGAAGCACTTGTATTCGGGCCACCAGCCATCAAGAGTTTCCGGTGTCAGCTCCGCTACGCCATCGACTGCTGCGAGCTCTTCGGATGCACCGCCAGAACTCATCATCGTGATGCCGGACAGCGTGATGTCTTCTATGATGCCGTCCGGTACTCCTGTCAGTACCATGTGGCTATCCAGGCCGAGTTCTGAGTTGTCCACGACGAAGTCGCTGAAACGCAGACGCTGAATACGGCCGATTGGAGGCAGTTCGTCCGGTGCGTCTACGCAACATCGCTGGCTGCCAAGCGTCACAAAGATCGGTCTCGGAACGCGCTGCATGACCAGGTTGCTGAACGACATGTTCCGCATGCTACCACCTTCGCATACCTGGATCTTCAGGCCTGAGTCACTGATGTCCCTGAAGGTACAGTTGGATACACAGACGTTTTCGAAATCACCACGGGACAGCAACCCGATTCGCATGCCGGCCCACCGGCTGCAAAACGTGCAGTTCGTCACCGTGATGTCCCGACATGGCTTGTCGGGGTGGGACGTTTGAAGACAGATCGAGTCGTCACTGGTATCAAATGCACTGTTGGAGACGCGGACATTCGTGCATCCATCGAAGTCAAGGCCATCCCCGTTGCCTTTGACCCGGCTGTGAATCGTGATGCCGTCGACGACAATATCCTGGCAGTATAACCAGGCTGATGTCCAAGAGGCAGGCGCTGAGAGTGTCACATCCCGCATCCTGATGCCGGTGGCGTTCATGAATCGAATGAGCATGGGGCGATTGCGGTCGGAATCGCACTCGTTTGGAAATGCGGCTCCGTTTCCGTCAACGGTTCCGGCTCCACTGATACCGATGTTGCGTGCACCGTCAGCAAAGAGCAGACACCTACCCATCACTCGCTCACGGTACATGTGTTTGCCGTGTCCAGGAGGATAGTCATTGATATCAGGACTGCCCTGGAGGACAGCACCGGGACACAACTCCAAGTGCGTGTTGTCTTTCAGGATTATCGTCCCCGTCCGATAGACACCGTCATCAACACGCACCGTGCCCCCGCCGGCCTGGCTGCAGGCATCGATGGCAGCCTGAATCTCCGACGTGTTTATCCGAAGCGAGTCTCCCGCGGCTCCGTATTCTCGAATGTCGAGGATCGGCACTGTTTCCACCTTCTTCTTGGTTCTATGTGCTGTTCCGTTCTATTCAGTCGTTCGACCTTGCATATTCATCTATTTCAAAGGGGCACTATATTCCAGAGAAGCACGAATGTAAACCGGCCCCAGCAGTCCTGATGAAGGCAGTGGAGAATTTGCTTTATACCACCATGGATCGGGAGAAACTATTTTGCAGATCCATTCTTCTTTCGGAACATTCTTGTCGCCGATCAGTCGGTTGACCCATGTATTGACGACTTTGATGGTGAGATCATTCTTTCCAGGCTGAACATGTGGAGTGATATCAATGACATAGGGTGACCGCCACAGCGTTCCGGCAGACTTTCCATTCACCAGCACCTCTGCCAACTCTCTAACGGCTCCGAGATCAAGTGATATGCGTCTGTTCTTCCTTAGAAAATCGTCAGGCAAGGTGAAGGCCTTCTTGTAGGTTCCCACGCCGCTGAAATACCTGACGCCGCTATCCTTATGCTCGGACCACGATGCCAGTTTCTCCATCGTGATGTGCGCAGGCGCTCCACGATCAGGTTCGAAAGCTACTGACCATGAACCTGTCAGTTCGATGGG
>JABGOW010000539.1:0-2538 GCA_018645275.1 Verrucomicrobiota bacterium | reverse complement strand
TTTCTTCGTATACCGCAATGTTACGGATGTTGCCTGTCATCGGGTCGAACAACTCGGGCTGTTTTCCCGTTATGCGAAACCAGCAATCAGCGATGCATGCCTCGCCGGCAGTCGCAACGAAGTAGATGTCTGCATCGGGCAGTTTGCGATGGGCAAAGTTAATTGCGTTCTTAGCCGGAGTCGTTTGGTAGGAGAAATCCGGTTGTAGCTGCAATTCCTTGAGCAGGTCGGCCAGGGCTTTGCCCCAGACCACACGCCCCTTGCCAAACGTGGATTCAGTAACCGTTTTGCCGTCACATTTGCCCCAAAGCGCGTCTGCCAATCTGCGTACGGTTTCATCGCATTCCGGGTATCCGGTCAAGCCCGGTGCAGACTCAGGTTTGGGACCGATTACCGTGGCGCCCTTTCGCACCAGTTCGGTCAATTTCTCCAGAACCTCCGGGGCCATCGTTTTCTTGGGGGCAAGGAGCAGCACGGCATAGGACATGCCATCCGGAAGGACAATGCGTCCATCCTTTACATCCATACGCTCAAGCAGAACTGTGTTGTCGCAGTGATCGGCACGATAGCCCTCTGGCAGGTCTGCAAGCGGCAACTCGCCGTAGCCTTTGCTATACGTATCTTCCTGTCCGACGTAACGGCATACATCTGCAACAAACAGCCCTTGCTGAAGCATGGCAGAACAGCGCCCCAGATAGTGGACAAAGCCTTGCGCGAAGGGCCACCAGGTATTGCCGCGATGAAAATTCACACCGTTCCATCCGTGGGTCCATCCCGGCTTGCGGTCATCCGGCTGATGAACAGAGGTATGCAGCACAAATTTGGTGGTTCCCCGGCAGAGGATGAAGTCGGCTCTGGTTTTTATATCTGAGGGGATGTAACTAAAGTTGCCTCGCGCGCCTCCGACCGTGAACGATTCGTCCTTTATTATTCGTTTGCCATACACATGACCGGCGGCGGCGGCGTAACCGGTATAGGCCCTCTCCTTTGGCGCTATTTTTCGACTCATCCAAATCTCATTCATCGGCACATCGCAAATGCCGTACAGACGAATAGGATTACCGAACATCTGTGCCCAGCCGTAAAGCGTCTCGGCGTGAAGCTGCATGCCATTTTGGTGCAGGCGATCACGGATGTGCCCGTAGTATTCTTCTGCGAGCAGATCATCCAGCGTGACTCGAAAGTCACACAGGAAACGATTGGTAAGCTCAACACTGTTCACCGGAATGGAGGCCAATGCTGGAAGATAGGGAGTCGGGTCGTATCCTCGTCGTTTTTTGAATTCGGCGGCAAATCCCTTAGTCCACGACTGATACTTGCATTCCCAACTGTCTATCAGGACGTGCCGGAGTGTTTTTCCAGCCAGATTTCCGGCATCTTCAATCAAGGCACCGACAACATGGTCATAAACAAGATCCACGCTCTTACTGTCCAGTTTGTTGCACTCCAGCCCCTTTCCCTCTGGTGACGCAGGATGGTTGGTTGCTTTGTGCAGCGTGTGATGAAAAACGAGAACCGTCCAATTTCCTTGTGGGGCAGTCCACTGCAATGATTGATCGCTTTGCAGTTTCGAGCTGAGGTCGATGCAGGATTCGCTGGATAGACTCATTTTTGACGAGTGGTTCTCATTCGTTAGATACGGAGTTTTCGGGCCGTACATTTTCGGGCGGGATGGGTATTCAATGCCCGTACTGGGGTAGGCCAGTACCTGCACCGTGTCATTCGGCACTGTATAGGTTAACGCTTTACCCTCTGAGACATTGAGCACCGTGCACTGAAGTTTCCTCATCCCCTGTTCCGGCTTGACCCACGGACCGCCTGTCTGACTGAATCCATCGCAAATCTGAAGCCCCATCGTCATATCCAGGCGATGGCATTCTTCGAGTGAATACTTGACCATCTCCCGATAATCTTTGCTCATGAATCGAATCGGGCCACGCGGGGATCCTGGCCGTTTTCTCCATTTATTATCAAAGGCATTGTGAAATTGAGTTACACCGCCAACTCCGAGCTTATTCATCATTTCGAGGTCTTTGGTAATACCGTCTTTGGTGATGTTGCCGTATATCCAATGCCACCATACCTGCGGTTTGGCAATCTGAGGCGGGTTGATAAACATCTCGTTCAGCGAATCCTCAACCACTGATGAGGTGGGCGGAGTTTCTAGCGATTGCTCCAAGGGACTTGCCGTCAAACCAGGGGAGGGTAGGGGGGTACTGTCCTTCGCTTTTGCATCAGCGGACAGAGGAAGGGTTGCCGCAATGACGGCCGCCCCCACCCAACTTATTAAATCATTTTGTTTTTTCATATTTTATTCATTTTTGGCGCTTCCGGGATTTCCGGGTGTTTTTCAGTACTGTTCTCTGTGCCCCCCCACCAGCTTGCCTGGTGGGAGCGACAGCTTAGCAGCCAACCGAGGGGGCGCTTCCCCCGCCTTTCCCGCCTCTCGCCGCAAAGCGGCGAGAGGCGGGAAAGGAATGGCGTGGGCGGTCTCTTTGGCCACTAAGCTCATTCACCCACCAGGCAAGCTGGTGGGGG
>JABGOW010000118.1 GCA_018645275.1 Verrucomicrobiota bacterium | reverse complement strand
GTTTGTGCTCGTGTCTGGGATCATGACCGCTCTGCGTACACGCGACGCGATGGGTCGCCTGCTATGTGTTGGGGTCACGTCCCTCGTTTTTTGTCATGTTTTCATCAATATTGCGATGACGGTTGGGTTGATGCCAATTACGGGATTGCCGCTGCCGTTGTTAAGTTATGGAGGGTCTTTCATGATTATCATGATGTCCGCACTGGGCATTATGCAGAGCGTTTATATTCGCAGTCATCGCCGGGATGCCTACCAGTAGACCGAACATGGTCTGGGCATGTCGAACATAGAATCGAGTGATTGCTGCAATTTGCAGGCCTGCTGGCTCTGAGGCAGGTCTAACATTGGCCCGACAGCTGTAGAAGCAGCATTGCGGTGCCACGGATTAGGGAGAATGGTATGTTTGGTTTAGGAAAAGGGCGAGATCGTATGAAACGCGAAATCGTCATCAACTCTGAGTATCTCGAGACGCGCGTCTCCGTGCTGGAGAATGGACAGCTTGAGGAGTTCCAGGTAGAACACCCGACGGAACAACGGATTGTCGGGAGCATCTTCAAGGGCAAGATTCAGAATCTTGAGAATGAGCTCCAGGCAGCGTTTGTCGATATTGGCCTCAAGAAGAACGCGTTTCTACATTACTGGGATATGATCCCGGATGATGCGACCCGTTTGGAGGTTGAAGAAGGAGGAAGCGGTGGAGGAGGAAGCGGTGGAGGAGGCAACCGAGGGGGTGGCAAAGGTGGGCGAGGCCGCCGCCAGCGTCAACCGCGTCGCAAGCGCTATTCCAACGAGGAGATCGCCAAGCGGTTCCCCCCGGGGTCGGAGATTGTCGTACAAGTTACGAAGGCAGCTATTGGGACAAAGGGGCCACGGGTCACCGCTAGCCTGAGCATACCCGGTCGCTATCTCGTCATGATGCCGGGATCAAAACTGAAGGGCGTTTCGCGCAAGATTGGCGATGCCAAGGAGCGCCAGCGTCTCAAGAAAGCATTGGACCGCCTCCCTGTGCCGGCAGACTGTGGCCTGATCGTGCGGACGGTTGCATCGGGCGCAAACAAACGCAGCTTTGTTCGTGATTTGCGTGGGCTCACCGTTGCGTGGACAGAACTGCAAACCGCGATGGCGGAAAAACCGGCCCCGTGCTGCATTTATGAAGAGCCGGATCTGGTCGAACGGGTTGTTCGTGACTGGCTCACCGAAGATGTCGATCGCGTTATCGTGGACAACCGCGAGAAATTTGCCAGCCTACGCAAGATTGCGGCCAACATCTCGCGCCGTGCACGATCAAAGATCTATCTCTATGAGGGCGAGCTCCCCATTCTTGAGCATTACGATGTTGAACGTCAGGTCGAAGAGGCCTTCAAACGACAGGTCTCACTGAAGTCGGGAGGAGCGATCATTTTTGACGAGACCGAAGCGCTGATTGCGATTGACGTGAATACCGGCCGTCACAAAGGGAAGGGCTCTCAGGAAGAGGTTATCTTCGCCGTAAACACGGAGGCCGTGAATGAGGTCGCCCGGCAGTTGCGGCTGCGCAATGTCGGCGGTCTGGTGGTGATCGACTTGATCGATATGAAATCGCGCAAGCACCAGAACGCGGTCTATCGCACGATGAAAGCAGCACTGAAGCGCGATCGAGCTCGGACAAACTTGCTCGCCATTTCAGAGCTCGGACTCATGGAAATGACGCGTCAACGTGCGGAGCAGAGCATCCTTTCCTCAATGGTTATTGACTGTCCGTATTGCCACGGTCGCGGCACGGTTCGCTCACCGCTGGGCATGAGTGTTGAGATGCAGCGCCAACTTTCCGCCGTGATGCGTCGGTACCGTGGTCGAAACGAGATTCCTGACCTTCAGATTGTTGTGCATCCGACTGTCCTGGAGCGAATTCGCCGCGAGGATGAAGCGTTTCTGGTTGAACTGGAATCGCGTTTCAAAGGGAGGCTGGTGTTTAAGTCTGATCCGTCCCGTCACGTCGAGTTCTTCGCCATTCTTAACGCGGCTACAAATGAGGTCCTCTACTCTCGCTTGGAGTCCTAGCGGGGCTCAATGTAGTTTCGGATTGGCACGAGAGAGATGAATGGGTAACGTGGTCGTCAACAGAAGGAAGTGAGTTGTGGAACGCAAGAATACGCTGATAGTCGCGCTATTGATGGCATTCTGCTCGTGTGGGGCATTCGGAGCCACCCCTGAGAGCCCCTTTTCCGTCTTGGATCAACCTTCACCGGCGATGGATGACAATACGCCGATTGAAGTCGATGCCGAGGAGCTTGACTACGACAAGCATAGTGGGCGCATCACTGCTGCCGGGAATGTCGTCATCACGTGCGGTATCGATGAGCTGCGTGCAGACAAAGTCATTGTGTACATGAATTCGGGAGAAGCGTATGCCTTAGGCAACGTGGTGCTGAAACGTGGGGACACCGAGACGCGTGCAACCAAACTGCAGTACAACTTCCGCACTCGTGTATCGAGTCTGGATGATCCAGAGATAGACGCATCGCCCTATAACGTCCTTGCCAAGAAGGTAACGCGCGCGGCTCACAATGAGTACGTGTTGCACAATGCAAAGGTGACGACATGCGTGATGAGGCATCCGCATAGCCACTACCATATTCGGGCAAGGCGTATCACCGTTGTCCCCGGGGAGTACATACGGGCGAACGGTGCGGTCTGGGCATTCGGGCGGCTCCCCTGCATGTACCTTCCCTTCTGGCACCACAGCCTGTCGGACGATTCCGGGTTCCGATTCCGCCCCGGATATCGGAGCAGAATGGGCGGCTATTTGCTGAGTTCGTACTACCACACGCTGCGCCCCGGACTACGAGCAGAGCATCACGTGGACTATCGCACGCGCCGTGGGTTTGCTGTGGGCGAGGACCTGACGTGGAATGCTCCAGGTGCCACGGGGGCACTGAAACTCTACTATCTCTCTGATGATCAACCGATCGACGATGACGAGGATGCGGCCACATCAGACATTGACTCCCAGCGCTATCGCATACACTTGGACCATAACCAGTCCCTTGATGAGAGAACCTTGCTGCTCATGCAGTTGAATTACCTCAGCGACACGGACGTTATTGAGGACTTCTTCAATCGTGAGTATCGGGCGGTGCGTCAACCGGAGAACTACATTTCGCTTTCGCATCAACGGGAGCACTTTTCGGTGTCTGCTTTGCTCAATGCCCGTCTGAATGATTTTTACTCAAATGTGGACCGTTTGCCAGAGGTGACGATCGACTTTATGCGCCAGCAGTTGGGGCGAAGCTCGTTCTACTACGAAGGGCAGACCCAGGCCGCTCGGCTCGAGCGCGTTTGGATGGATAGCCTTTCCGGCGAGGACTACGCTTCTATCCGTTTCGACACCGAGCACATGGTATATCAGCCTCGCCGCTACTTTGGCTGGCTGAACCTGGTTCCTCGTGTGGGCTATCGCGGCACCTACTACTCAGACACCAAGGAAACGGTTACGACAGAGTCGGTCAGCACAACTAACACAACGACGACGACAGTGGTCGGGGGCGTCACCAACACCGTGACATCTGCTGTGACATCCACGAACTCGGTTTCCACGGATGTTGCGAGAGGGGCCGAACTGCGCAATCTGTTCGAAGTGGGCGCCGAAGCATCGTTCAAGACATTCAAGGTCTGGGAGGATTGGGGGGAGAACCGAATTGATCTGCGGCACATTCTGGAACCATACGCAAACTACACTTTGCGGATGAACTCCGGTGTGGAACCGGTGGACCTCTATCAGTTTGACTCGGTCGATGCCTTGGGCGAGCTCCATCAGATTCTGATAGGAGCCCGCAACAAGCTGCAAGTGAAGCGTAACGGCCGTCCCCATGACCTTATTGATCTCGATACCTATACGCGACTGAAGTTCAACGCTGAGGACGATGAGCAAGTCCTTGAAAAATTCTATGTGGATGCTGAATTTCGTCCTAATCAGTGGCTGTCTTTTGATGTGGACGGGATTTTTAGTGTCGAGGAATCATCGCTTGAGCAGATCAACACACGCTTCAACCTCTCTCAGAAAGATGAGTGGTTGGCGCGCGTGGAGCACCGTTATCGGGCCGACGAGAGCAATCTGATTGCCGGCCTGTTGACCCTGTATCCGAGTCAACGCTGGGCTTACAACGCATTTGCCCGCTACGAGTTTGAGCAGAGTCGCGTTCAGGAAGTCGGCGGCTATGTTCAGCGCAAACTGGACTGCCTCTGCGTGCGGCTTGGGGGAAGCGCGTTGCCTGGATTTACCCGGAGCAACGGCACTGAGCAGGATGACGACTATCGCGTCATGCTTGAGTTCTGGCTGACGGCATTCCCCGGGATGGCCTTGAGCTCCAAATCGGGATACTGAGCCCCATGTCCCCACCCGCAATATCCCATGATCCGCTCCTTTTTGGCTCAGCGTCGGATGAGGGTATTGTTGCACTCGAGCACGTCAAACATGCGGCGGGTGATGAAATGGCTCTTTTTGTCCGCGAGAGTGGGAGATGCGTGAGCCATCGGGAGCCCTTTCAACCTTTCATCGTTGCCACAGAATCTGCATGGAGCGGCTGCCCCGTTGCCTCTGAGTTTGTCTCGCTCGCGGGGAAGGGAGAACTCAATACACTCGCTCGCTTCAAGACGTGGCGTCACTGTCTGGATGCCAAGAAGTGGCTCTCGGCATCCAGCCCCCGCGGGTCTTATGGTGGTCCGGCGGCTCCGTTTCTCTTTGTGAGTGATCCGGCGCAGCAGTATCTAATGCTCTCAAGAAAGACATGCTTCATGGGCATGGCCTTTGAGGACCTCAGGCGTTTACAGGTGGATATCGAGTGTTTCACGGGCGGCGGATACGACTTCTGTAGTGCGGAGCGGGAGTGTGATCGTATTATCATGATTGCCATGAGTGATCAGAGCGGTTGGTCTACCGTGCTTTCCGGGGGCGAGATGGATGAGGCCGCACTTCTGTCTGCATTTGTCGACACCATTCGAGAACGTGATCCTGACATCATAGAGGGGCACAACCTATTCAATTTTGATCTGCCTTACATCGCGGCAAGGGCGGAACGTCATGGGGTGAAGCTTGCGATTGGTCGAGACGGCAGCGAGCCGCGGAAGCGCCCCAGCCGGTTCAATGCGGGCGAGCGCACCATCAATTTTACGCGGTTCGAAGTCTATGGGCGCAGCATTGTTGATAGCCTGTTTCTGGTTCAGTCCTACGACGTTTCTCACAGGGCGCTGGATGGGTATGGCCTCAAGGCGGTGGCGGTCCACTTTGGTGTTGCTGCTGACGACCGAACCTACATTGAGGGCGATCAGATCAGCGAGGTTTTCTTGAATGCGCCGGATCGCCTCGCGGACTACGCCCGTGATGACGTGCTTGAAACTGAGCGTATCGCAAGCCTTCTTTCCCGTAGTAGCTTCGTGCAGGCTCAGATGCTGCCGTTTTCTTACCAGAATGTCTGTGTCCGCGGGAATGCCGTTAAGATCGACGCGCTCCTCATGCGCGAGTATCTACAGCAGAGGCAGGCCATCCCTCTGCCGGCCCAGGGCCGCACCTTTGCGGGTGGCTACACGGACATGTTTGCTGAAGGCGTCATCAGCAACGTGCACCACTGTGATGTTCGGTCCCTGTACCCCTCGCTTATGCTGACGCAGCACATTGAGCCGGCATCGGATTCACTTGGCGTCTTTCTGAAGGCGCTCCGTACGCTCCGAACCTTCCGCGTTGAAACGAAGCGTGACATGCAGGTCTGCGAGGAGGGCTCCGAGAAGCTGAGGCTCGATGCGCTCCAGTCCGCGTTCAAGATCCTGATCAACTCATTCTATGGCTATCTGGGATTCTCGCAGGGGCACTTCAACGATTTTGATGCTGCCGACAAGGTTACGAGTGAAGGGCGAAGCCTCCTGCGGGCGATGATTGAGTCACTGCGAGAGCAGGGCGCCGAACCCATCGAGATCGACACGGATGGGATCTACTTCGTGCCGCCTCCGGTTGCGGGGAGTGACGCCGAGCTTGCATCCGGGATGACCGCTTTTCGCGAGGCATTCGCAGCGACGCTGCCTCCTGGGATCGAGATTGAGTTCGATGGTGAGTATGTCTCGATGTATAGCTACAAGATGAAGAACTACGCGCTTCTGAGCGCGGATGGAGAGATGATCATCAAGGGCGCTGCGCTCAAGTCCCGGGGGTTGGAACGCTATCAGCGCGAGTTTCTTCGTGAGATGATTCGGATGAAGCTTGAGGGCCGCGAGGATGCGCTTCCTGCGCTGCGGCAGCGCTATGACGATGCCATTGCCCGGAGGAATTGGAGCGTTGATGCGTTTTCCAAGACTGAGAACCTCCAGACATCTCCAGACGCCTATGCCGCAAACCGCTCAAAGGGGAAGGGCTCGCGAAGGGCGGCATATGAGCTGGCCTTGGCCGCCTCACGTGAGTACAAAATGGGTGATCAGGTGGCCTATTACGTAACAGGAGAAAAGAAGAACGTTGCCGTCCACGAGAATAGTAAGTTGGTTTCGGACTGGGATCCGGACCATCGCGATGAGAATACTGCCTACTACCGTGCTAAATTGGATGCGTTGTACACGAAACTGGGTGGCCCCGAAGGTGACGCGCGCCAGGGAGAGCTATTCTAGAGGGCAATTACATCTGGTTTGGGCAGGACCTTGAACCAATACCGTATTGGAGCGTGCGAGATGAACAAGAGAGCTGGATTTACACTGCTGGAGCTTCTGGTGGTGATTCTGATTATCACAATTCTTGGTGCCGTAGTCGGTGTCAAACTTGCGGGAAAACCGGATGAGGCGCGTCGTGCGGCAGCCGTGGCGCAGATTGAGAACTGTCGTCTAGCCCTCAAGCTATACCGCATGGACAATGGGGTCTTGCCGACTCAGCGCCAGGGCTTGCAGGCGCTGGTTGAGGCTTCACCACTCGATCCCAAACCTGCCAGGTTTCCGAAAGAAGGCTATCTTGAACGGCGTACGCTACCGCTGGATCCGTGGGGCAATGACTATGTCTATCTTATTCCCGGCTCCCGTGGAGAGGCCTACGAAGTGATTTGCTATGGCCGCGATGGGGAGCCCGGCGGTCTCGACGAAGATGCGGATATCTCTTCTGTAGACCTGTAGCCACCGGATAATGGTGCCTCGCCCGAGCCCGGGCGTTTTATGAAATGACCGGCCTGGCAGCCTAGAGCGCCAACAGCTTTCTGAGCTCTGATTGGATATGGCCGTTTGATGCGACATAGCTCATCTGGTTGGGCTCTTCCCGCAATGCCACAATTTCTCCAGCGCCGCCAGCTTGTTGGACGATGAGGCCTGCTGCAGCAATGTCCCACAGATAGATGCTACCTTCGAAGTACCCGTCGGCTAGACCCTCTGCAACCCAGCACAGGTCCAGTGCGGCAGATCCCATAACCCTTGCTTTTCGGCAGGACTGCGCAATTCTCGACAGGAATTCCAGAGGGGCAACCCCCGGGGCAATGTTCTTGTCCAAACCGGTCATGATAATGCTATTCGACAGCGTCTTCCGATCTGTGACGCGGATGGGAACCCCGTTTCGTGTAGAGGGGAGGTCAATGCTCGCGGCATAGAGTGTGTCGTGCTCGGGAGCGAAGACCGCTCCAGCCAGAACCTCTTTGCCCCGCCGAACGGCAACCGAGCAGCACCACGCCGGTAGGCCGTGCGAGAAATTGACGGTCCCGTCAATAGGATCAACGATCCACTCGTAGCCGTCGGCGTCTCGTGCGCCCGACTTGGCCTCTCCCAGTCGAGAGCCGTCAACGAGCGTCTCGTCTTCCTCTCCCAGAATTGCGTGCTCTGGAAAATGACTGCGGATCAGGGATTCAATTTGTTGCTGGCATTCGACATCCAGTGCAAGTTTTACGTCATGCGCGTAGGCATGCACCGCCTCCGTCCTTCGAGAGGTGTTGCGGAGTGCGTGGTTACCCCCGGCTTTGGCCGCAGCCACGGCAATTTCGAGAAGGGCTGCAGTGGAGATCGCTGACATATTGCTACCCTTTTGCCGGTTTGGCTCCGATGGCCTCATCCGTTAGAACGCCCCCATCTGCGTCCTTGAATTTCATCGACATGATGCGTGAGACGCCGCGCTCGGGCATGGTGACTCCGTAGAGGATATGAGCGGCGGCTATGGTCTGGCGGTTGTGCGTAATGACCACGAATTGGGACTGCTGTAGGAACTCCTTGAGAATTTCAGTGAAGCGCCCGATGTTGGTGTCATCCAGCGGTGC